>JASHQK010000091.1 GCA_030039195.1 Candidatus Sulfotelmatobacter sp. | reverse complement strand
AGAAAAACTTCGCGCACTTCGGGATTCATTACAAGATCGACATAGCGTTGGCGA
Organism: Candidatus Sulfotelmatobacter sp.; assembly: GCA_030039195.1. Taxonomy (GTDB): domain Bacteria; phylum Acidobacteriota; class Terriglobia; order Terriglobales; family Acidobacteriaceae; genus Sulfotelmatobacter. The sequence goes on along the minus strand of JASHQK010000091.1, from coordinate 8,667 downwards.
TAGCGCAATTCGACGTCGGTGAGGCCGTGCCATTTCTCGGGCAATGGCAATAGATCTTTGCTCAAGAACGTGAGCTCTTCGACGTGGATGGTGAGTTCGCCGGTGCGGGTGCGAAACAGGTATCCGCTGGCGCCGATGTGATCGCCGAGATCGAGCAGCTTGTAGAGTTCGAATCCCTTGTCGCCGACGGCGTCTTTCTTGACGTAGATCTGCAGTTTCTTGCCGTCTTGTTGCAGGTGCGCGAAACCGGCTTTGCCCATGAGGCGGATGGCCATGATGCGTCCGGCGACGCGAACGTTGACGCGGTCTTTCTCGAGTTCCTCGGCAGTTTTGTTTGAGTAGCCGACGAGGATCTGTTCGACCGTGTGGGTGAATTCGTAGCGGGTGCGATATGTGGCTTGGCCGAGCGCTTCAATCTGTTTGAGCTTGTCGCGGCGTATGCGATAGATGTCTTCGTCGAGTGGCAATGGCTTCCTTTCAGTCGGCTGCAATAGAACGGAGATTATAAATAACGAGCGGTGGCGATCATGGGGCTGGGCTGCCTGGGGATACACAACCAATTTTTTTTGCACGATGGATGCAAATTCTTGATGGCAATAGAGTTGTTACGGGGAGATCTCGGCGTTTCGGGCTAAAATCTTGATTCCAAATAAGTTGCGGGTAAGATCTTTGAGAACAATAAGTTACAGGCACGAGAGCGGGACTTTCGAGAGCCGAGTGCTGGGCAGAATCGAGATGCATGTTTCCATTGTCATCGTTTGAAATTTCTCAGTAAAGGTTGTCGGTCACAAAACGGAAATTTTTTAATTGTGGAAAACTGTGGAAAAAGTGTGGGGAAAGGCGATTTAACACGAAGAGCACGAAGGTGCACGAACCGGCTTCTTTCCTTGGACATGCGGGAATTTCAGGGGTCGTCGCCATACGGCAAACGAAGTATAACAGACTGTAAATAAAAGACTTGTTTGGAGCCTGATTCGGCGGCAGGTGCACCAAGGCATACTTCCCATCGCTCCGGGCGAAGCGTAAAATCGGGACATCATGGCCAGTACTCATACCAGTTCAGTTGCGGAGATTTGTGCGCGGGTGAAAAGCCTCGGCTACGAAGCCAACAAACGGGTCCGTCTCTATGGGGAAGAATTTGAGGTGGTTTCCGATCCTTTTCCGGCGGATAACGGGATTGCGGTGCATGCGAAGCCAAGAAAGGGTGCGGGCATCCGTGTGGTGCAGTTACCGGCGACGGTAGTGCAGAGTGTGTCGGGCGGGCTGAAGCGAGCGGCCTGAGTTGTGGCGTCGATTCAGGCATAGATCGAGTTCACTCGACTATCCAGCAGATCGCCGCGTCTCCATTTCAAACTTGCGTTTCGGAGCGCGCCAGTTCGTCTGGCGCTTGCCGGCTGTTGCGCCTCTTTCGTCCAGTAGCTGATTAAGTTCGCGCAGGATGGGGCGGAATTTCGTTCGGTCGAGTTCGGTCACCGCCAATTCGCAGAGCTCGGTCCAAGGGTCTTTCATCGGTTCTCTTCCTTACAACCTTACAACGATTGCCGCGCAGAGTCGGCTCACTCAAGACGACAGCCAGACCCAATACGTTCGATGCGGAGATGGCTCCGGTCCGCGTGGCACGGACGATGTTCGCGTTGCAGAGCAGATGATTTCAAGTTTCGAATTCCCCACCCTACGAAAACCGCGTAGAGAGGGCCACCCCGAATCACCAAACAACCACGAAGGACGCGAGGATGCACGAAGGAAGATCGCTCGGCATCGTCGCGGGCAAAGCCGCATTTCAGGGGGAGCGAGGGAGTTCGCGCGTAGCCAATCTGGTTTAAGCTGCTCGCGAGATCCCTCCTGCGGCTGAACTGCGCCGCGGTTCGGGATGACGCAACAACTACATAACGCAACAACTACCTAACGCAGCAGCTGAGCAGACGGCAAGTTTTTCGGACCGAGCCGCTAAGGCCAAATTGACCACGGCCGAGGGGTCGGCTTCGCGCAGCGTACAATCGTGTAATAATCCATCCCCAGGACGTGTCCCATGATTCGTTTCAAAGTCAACGGAGTCGCACAATCGTTCGATGGCGATCCCGAGATGCCGCTGCTGTGGTACCTGCGCGACATCCTCGGACTGACCGGCACAAAATTCGGCTGCGGCATGGCGCTGTGCGGAGCCTGCACCGTGCTCCAAAACGGCAAAGCGATTCGCTCCTGCACCAAGCAGATGGGCACGGTGGGCGGGCTAGAGATCACCACGATTGAAGGCATTTCTGCCCATGGACTGCACGACGTGCAGAAAGCGTGGATCGCAGTCGACGTGCCGCAATGCGGATACTGCCAGCCGGGGCAGATCATGCAGGCCGTGTCGCTGCTGGCAGAGAAGCCGAAGCCCACGGACACGGATATCGACGACATCATGTCGGGAAACATTTGCCGATGCGGTACGTATCAGCGCATCCGTGCCGCCATTAAAGAGGCGGCCAAGGAGACGGCATGAGCACCGCGGCGAAAATGCATATGCAGGGAGGGAAGCGGGGCGGGGAGGAGTTCGTGATCGAAAACGTGTCGCGGCGGAATTTTCTGTCGGGAATGCTCTCGGCCGGAGCTCTGGTTTTATTCGTCGGAAAATCCCCACTTCTGGCAAAGACGGCGCGAAGTGGAGCACCCGCGGGGGATGGTATACCCGCACCCGAGAACGCCGCTGTTCCCAGCATCGATGCGACGGTGTTTCATCCCGGCGTCTATTTGGGAATTGAAAGCGATGGGACAGTCTACATCATTGCCCACCGCACCGAGATGGGCAACGGGGTGCGCACCAGTCTGCCGCGCATTCTGGCGGACGAGCTCGATGCCGATTGGAGCCGCGTGAAAGTCATTCAGGGCGACGGCGATGAACGCTACGGCGGGCAAGATACGGACGGCTCGCATTCGGTTCGTGACTTTTTCGAGCCGATGCGGGAAGCCGGAGCGACAGCGCGGCTCATGCTGATTCGTGCCGCGGCACAGAAATGGGGCGTTCCCGAGGCGCAGTGTGTTGGCGATCCGGTGCATTATGTTTCGGAAAAATCCGGCCGCAAACTCGGTTACGGGGAACTCGCAGCGCTGGCCGCCACGCTTCCCGTTCCCAAGAAAGAAGAAGTGCAGCTGAAATCGCCGAGCCAATGGCGCTACATCGGCAAGCCCGCGCCGGGCTATGACTTGGAGTCTATCTGCTCGGGCAAGCCGCTCTACGGCATGGATGTACGCGTCAACGGCATGCTCTATGCAGCGGTTGAGCGTCCACCGGTGCTGGGAGGGAAGGTCAAGTCGGTCGACGATTCGGCTACGCTCAAAGTGATGGGAGTAAAGAAGACGATTCCCATCGCTCCGTTCAAGCCTCCGCATGCATTTCAGCCGCTGGGCGGCGTGGCGGTGATCGCCGATAACACCTGGGCTGCGTTCAAGGGACGAAAGCAGCTCAAGATCGAATGGGACAACGGCGCCAACGCGGTCTACAACTCCGCCGAATATAAGAAGCAATTGCAGCAAACCGCGCGCCAGCCGGGGAAAGCCGTGCACTCGGTCGGAGATCCGGATGCGGAGTTCGCCAAAGGCGGCAAGATCATCGAAGCCGAATATTACGCTCCGCATCTGGCGCATGCTTCCATGGAGCCGCCCGTCGCCGTGGCCGATGTGCAAGGCGAAAAGGTCAAAGTGTGGGCGCCGACGCAGGACCCGGCGGGCGTGCTGGAGCAAGTGGCGGGCGCACTCGGGCTGAAAAAAGAAAACGTTACCTGTCATGTGACGCTTCTCGGCGGAGCTTTCGGGCGCAAGTCGATGGCTGATTTTTCCGTGGAGGCGGCGTTGCTCTCCAGGGAAACGGGCAAGCCGGTGAAAGTGGTCTGGAGCCGTGAAGACGACATCAAGTTCGACTACTTCCACTCGGTCGCAGCCATGTATATGAAGGCCGCGCTCGACGATTCAGGCAGGCCGCGCGCCTGGCTGCAGCGGTCGGTGTTTCCGCCCATCGGATCGACATTCGACAAAGGCACCGTATATGGCGACGAGGGCGAAATGTCGATGGGATGGGACATCGTGCCCTTCGACATTCCTAATTTCCGTTCGGAAAATGGACCGGCTGCGGCGCACGTGCGCATTGGATGGCTGCGCTCGGTCGCGAATATTTATCACACATTCGGGGTGCAGTCATTTGTGAATGAACTGGCCTACGCGGCCAATCGCGATCCGTACGATTATCTGCTGATGCTGATCGGTCCCGGACATACGCTTGAAGGCGGCAGCCCGCCCGAGCTGGCGAAGTCGTATCCCTACGACACCGCGCGCTTGCGGCGGGTCGCGGAGATCGCCGCGGAAAAAGCGAACTGGGGCAAGAAGAAGATGGGCAAGGGAAGCGGCATGGGCATTGCGGTGCAGCGCAGCTTCTTTACTTATGTGGCCAGCGTGGTGGAAGTGGAAGTCGACGATCAGGGCGCGGTGCGCGTCCCGCATGTCGTAACGGCGGTCGATACCGGGATTGCGGCCAATCCGGAGATGGTGCGTTCGCAGATGCAGGGCGCGGCGGTCTTCGGAACAAGCCTGACCCGGACCGGAGAAATTACGGCGACGAATGGCGCGATCGATCAATCGAATTTCTTTGATTATCGAGTCGCCCGCATGAACGATGCGCCGTACCAGGTCGACGTGCACATTGTCGAGAGTTTGGCGCCGCCGGCTGGCGTGGGAGAGCCGGGCGTTCCGCCGATCGCTCCGGCCATCTGCAACGCGATCTTCGCCGCGACGGGAAAGCGGGTCCGCGAACTGCCGCTCACGAGGAATGGGTTCTCATAGCGCCGACGTCCGGCGCTCGATAAACGGCCCCCTTGGCGCTTCTCGAGGGTGGGGTCAACGTTTGCATGGGTTCTGAGATATTCGGTAACTCTTTGCGGCTCAGGATTTGTCCGTAACTGATTGAGCCCCATAGATTAAAGACCGACTTCTGCGTGCTGAGTTTTCTGAATCCAATGGATCGAGGGGCTCTCCCATCCAAAGCGAAACGGTACGCTTGCATCGCGGCCCGCGCACAAACAATCCAATGCGGTAAGCTGTAGTTGCGGTTGCAGGTTTCAACTGGCAACTGCGAATTGAGACCTCTTATGGGAAACACCTTCAAGACCGCATTTCTGCTCACCGCGCTGACGTTGCTGCTGATGTTGATCGGCCGTGCGTTCGGCGGCGAGAATGGCATGATCATCGCCCTGGCGATTGCCGTGGTGATGAACTTCGTCTCCTATTTCTATTCCGACAAGATTGCGCTGGCCATGTACCGCGCCCAGCCGGTGACACGCGAGCAATTGCCGAAAGCTTATGCCGCGGTGGAGCGGATCACGCAGAAGATCGGCCTGCCGATGCCAAAGATTTATGTCATCCCGACCGAATCGCCGAATGCGTTCGCGACCGGGCGCAATCCGCAGCACGCTTCGGTCGCCGTGACGCACGGCATTCTCGAACTGCTCAACGATGAAGAACTGGAAGGCGTGCTTGCCCACGAGCTTGGCCACGTGAACAATCGCGACATCCTGATCAGTTCGGTTGCGGCGACGGTTGCGGGCGCGATCACCATGCTGGCCAGCATGGGCCGGTGGGCGATGATTTTCGGGGGCTTCGGCGGGCGCGACCGCGAAGATCGCGGCGGAGGCCTGGCCGCGCTGTTTATGCTGATCGTCGCGCCGATCGCGGCGACGCTGATTCAGCTGGCAATCTCGCGCTCACGCGAATATCAAGCCGACGCGACCGGCGCGAAGTTCACCGGCAATCCGTATGCGCTGGCTAGCGCGTTGCAGAAGCTAGATGCTTACTCGCGGCGCATTCCCCTGCGGGCGAGCCCGTCGACGGCGCATCTGTTCATCATTCAGCCGCTGCTGGGGATGAACGCCGGCATGTTCGCCGGCCTGTTTTCCACTCACCCTCCGATCGCCAAGCGCATCGAACGGCTGACGGGAAGGCCGGCGGAGTTTACGCAATAAAGCGGTCAGCTCTCAGCCGTTAGCTTTCAGCTAACAGGCGCAAGCTGCGCCCGTGTTCGCGTTCTAAATGAGGGAATGCCATTGTTGGCTGAGGGCTGAAATGTGATAGCTGAGAGCTTCTGTGACTCCCGTAACTCTGTCCAGCTTCCACGTGGATAGTAGAATCAAAACAATGTCGCCTGAGACCGCAACTGCCTCGTCCCACAAGCTTTTAGTCAACAAAGCCAGGGAGCTCGAAGGATCCCTGCACTCTGTGATTCGGGGCAAAGATGACGTGGTGCGCCTGGCGCTGGTGGCGATGCTGGCGCGCGGCCATCTGCTGATCGAAGGCGTCCCCGGAGTCGGCAAGACCACGCTCGGACAGGCGCTCGCCCGCGCCGTCGATTGCAGCTTTCAGCGCGTGCAGTTCACCAGCGACATGCTGCCTTCCGATGTGCTCGGCATTTCGGTCTATTCGGCGTTGGAGCAGCGCTTCGAATTCAAGCGCGGCCCGGTGTTCGCGAACGTGCTTTTGGCAGACGAAATCAACCGGACCACGCCGAAGACGCAGTCGGCACTGCTTGAGGCCATGAACGAAGGCCAGGTCACGGTCGACGCGCATTCCTACGAATTGCCGCAGCCGTTTCTGGTGATCGCGACGCAGAATCCAGTTGAGCATCACGGAACGTATCCTTTGCCGGAGTCGCAGCTCGATCGCTTTCTGCTGCGGGTGCGCATGGGATATCCGGATGAAAGGGCCGAGCGCGAGATTCTGCGCTCGGAAGCGGGCGCATCGCAGCTGGAGGATTTGCGCCCGGTGCTCGCGGCCGCTGATGTGCTTGAAATGCAGGAAGCGGTGAAGAAGGTTCGCGTGGATGAATCGCTGGTCAGCTACACGATCGAGATCGTGCGACGGACGCGGCATTCCGACTATCTCTCGCTGGGCGTTTCACCGCGTGGTTCACAGGCGCTCTATCGCGCGGCGCAGGCGATGGCATTTCTCGAAGGCCGCAGCTTCGCCACTCCGGAAGATTTCAAGCCGCTGGCCGTTCCCACCTTCGCGCATCGCGTAGTCGTCAATGGGCACTTCGCCTCGATGCTGAAAAAATCGGAGCAATCGGATCAGGTCGTGCGCGAGATCGTGGAAAGCGTGGCGGTGCCGGTCTGAAAACCAGTTGCGAGTTCCCAGTTCTCAGCCCCTCATTCGCGCTTATCAATTTTGCACTGGGAACCGGACCTGGAAAGGCGCGCCTTCAGTCGTGCCGACTACGGGGCAAAGTAAAATACCGCGGTAGGCCCCCTGTTAACATTTCTGTGTATCCGTGGTTGTCATCCTGAGCCGCGGTTCTTGCGGCGAAGAACCTGTGCAACCCGTTGGTGAGGTGCATAGGTCCTTCGGTCCGCCAAAAGCGCGGACCTCAGGATGACAATTCGAGAATGGTGCGGAGGACTTCCTTGAGGGCTTGAAGCCGCTGATCGCTTTGGATTCGCATCCAATAGGGAATATGACCGCTGAATCGAATCCCGCACGTGTGCAAGTCATTCATCCCGAAACACCGTCACTGCCCGAGCAGTTGAACAGTTGGCTGGAACAGCTGACGGCGCAGAAGGGAAGCGATCTGCTGCTGGTGCCGAACGCGCCAGCGTCGATCCGGGTTGAGTCTGTCCTGTCGAGCATCGGCTCCAATCCGCTGACGGGGGAAGAGATCGAAGCCGCGGTTTTGCCCGCGCTGGCCACACATGCCCGCGAGGATTACGAGCGCGACGGCATCGGAGACTCGTCGTATCGAGTGGAAGGCCTGGGACGTTTTCGCATCAATCTGCATCGCGAACGCGGACGCGCGGCCGCTACGGTGCGAGCGCTGCCAACGAAGATCCCAGCGCTGGGCGATCTACATCTTCCTGCGGGAGTCGCGGCGCTGGCGAAGGTGCAGCGTGGGCTGGTGATTATCGGCGGAGCGACGGGATCGGGCAAGACCACAACGCTTGCCGCACTGGTGAATGAGATCAATCAGCACGAAGCGCGGCACATCGTGACGATCGAAGATCCGATTGAGTACGAGCACACGCATGCGCGCAGTGTGATCGAGCAAGTCGAGATCGGAATCGATGCTCCGGATTTCCCTACGGCGCTGCGCGCGGCGTTGCGGCAGGCTCCGGACGTGATCGTCGTCGGCGAGATGCGTGATCCAGAGACGGCGAGGATCGCATTGTCGGCGGCGGAGACCGGACATCTGGTCTTTACAACTCTGCATACGACCGACGCGGCCTCGACCGTGTCGCGTATCGCCGATTCGTTCCCGCAGGAGCGGCAGCATTCGGTGCGCGCGGAAATGGCGATGGCCTTATCGGCGATGCTGACGCAGATGCTGATTCCCAAGCGCAATGGCGGGCGAGTGCCCGCAGCCGAGTTACTCATGGTCGGTTACGGCGCACGGCAGCATATTCGCAAGAACGCGCTGCAGCATCTGCATCAGGAGATCACGATCACGCGTAAACAGGGATCGTTCACGCTGGAAGAATCGCTGGCGCAGTTGGTATTTCAGCAAGAGTTGTCGCGGGAAGAAGCCATGACGCGGGCACTGCATCCGGAAGATCTGGACACGATGCTGAAGGGCAAAGGATTCTAAAGCGGAGCCTTCACCGTTCCAGCGCCTTGATATCCCAATGGCCGAGTCGCGAGGCGGCTTCGTAGGTG
>JASHQK010000090.1 GCA_030039195.1 Candidatus Sulfotelmatobacter sp. | reverse complement strand
AGCGGCGAAGCGCGGGATCATCTGCGTCGATTTCGCACGGCACGGCCTTTATTGGCTAAGGCCGATCGGCTGGTTGTCCCTTCGAAATATCTGGTTGACGTATTTCGCGAGTTTGGTTTGACCGCCAGCGTCGTGCCGAACACTGTGGATTTGTCACAGTTCTGTTTTCGTGAGCGAACACCATTGCGTCCCCATCTGATTTGCACCCGGGGCTTTCATCCTTATTATCGTTTGGATCTCGTCGTGCGCGCTTTCGCAGCGGTTCAGCGCGAGTTCCCACACGCCCAGCTGGACTTGGTCGGAAAAGGTCCCCAGGAGGATCAGATTCGCCGGCTGGCCTCGGAGCTTAACCTCCGCAATGTGAACTTCACAGGAGTAGCCTCGCGCCAAGAAATCGCGAGTCTCTACGACGCAGCGGACATCTTCATTAATGCGTCGGACCTGGACAATATGCCAGTCTCTATTCTGGAGGCCTTTGCGTCCGGAACCCCTGTCGTGACTACTGCTCCCGAATGTATGCAATATCTGGTCGAACACGAGCGCACCGGACTGTTATCAGAACCAGGCGATGCATTGGCGTTGGCGCGCAACGTCGTTCGGCTACTGGGCGATTCCGGCTTGACTTTGCGGATCATTCACAACGCCCACCAGGAGTGCGGTCGTTATTGTTGGAACGAAGTGCGTGAGCGATGGCTCAGAATCTACAGATCCATCCTCCAGCCGGGCTCTTCGATGAGCCCTTTGTGACAAAAATCCCCATCTTCTCATCCAGTCATCGACCCAATTCAAAGGCCGTCTTGTACTTCCTTTGGGCCGCATCTATAGGGGCTATTCTGGTGGTATGTCCGTTGCAATGGGGCAGTCACCTGTTGATCTTGGTCGACCTGCTGCCTGCGCGAGTACATTCTACGGTGGTGTTGCAGGGATCGATCTTGGTGAAAGGGCGACTTCGGCGCGAACTTCGGTAATGCTGATTGATCGGCAATGTCGGTCCGAACCATCGCGACTCGCGCTAAACGAATTCACTGCGACCGTCCACTCAGAGCGTCGAGGATGGAGCCCGGTGACCTGTTTTCTTGTGCTGGCAGGAAACCGGCACTTTGGAAAATGGAAACACGCGATTGCTTGAGAAGGCGAAGAACATTTGGTTTTCCGAGACGTCGGGGCGTTTTATGGTTCCTACACAGCTCTCTGTTCTCAGTTGGTTGGACAGAGTGGGGAAGCCTGGAGTATCGAGCCCATACCCGGCACGTTCCAGATTCTTTCCGATTGCGTGAGTAAAGCGAAGCCGGAGAATGTCCGCCTCTTCAATCTGGCACTTAGTTGAAGCTTGTGGAATCGCGACGATGGAAATTCCTCGCTTTAAGAATAGAGGTGAAACCTGGTACGACCCGCGCCTCGTCGAAACCAGATCGCACTTGCGCAACTTTTAGGTACAGACGGCGACGTTCGACTCCTTGCTGCGCACAGTGATCGTCCGGTCCGGTTCATAAAGTGCGATGTCGAATATCATAAACTTCCCCGTATCCATGGCGCCTTCGAGACCATCGGCCTGGTTCGAGCGTGGTGGGTGGTCGACACACCGTGCCCGAAGCGCATGATCGCTCTGGGCTTTGGTCGCCAAGCGATGATTAAATGTGACTCAGATCAAGGTTGCTGCTTCGTAGATTGAGATCTTGCGGCAACAGGGTTGTAGGCAGGTTTGGCGCTCGAGTCGATCGCGCCTTCGCGTATCTTATAGAGCTCAAAATCTGGATTTTCGTACACTTTATCCAAATGAGACAAGTAGCTCTTGACAAAAGGAATAAGCACCGCGCGGTCTTCCTCAAAAATAGGGCTGGCCACAATGTAAGCGGCATGAAACTTGTCTAGGTCTTTGGCGATCTGCTCTGGATGGGCCACGCTATAGTCATATACGGCCGCAGGCCTGGAGGTGAACAAGGAAAGCGCCCGGCTTCGCCTGAAGATGAAGACATCGTCTGGGCCGGTCTTGGCCTGTATGAATCTGCACAACTCGTTGAACGAAGGGCGACCATCCGTTTGGCCGATGACACTGTAATTTGCATTGCGGAAGAATGCAGCATATGAGAGGACAACGGTGAGGACCGGAAGCGCGGCAAGTGGTTTTATCCAGCCTTTTTTCGCTGAGTCGATCAGTTCTTGTACGCCCAATGACACGAGGAAGATGTAGAACGGAATCAGCGGTAAGAGAAACCGCAAGCCTTGCGCGGAAGGCCACACCCAGATCACGACAAGATAGGGGATAAGAAAGGCCTCGACAGTGGTCAGCCCTCCCTGGGCGTGCTTGAACATTCCAAAGCAGGCCAGCAAGGTCGTCACGACAAATATCATGACCGACATCCTGGTGCCCCATGGTTTGCCCCAGAGAAACACGAAATCACGCGAATAATCGCGCAGGTTAAATAACAGGCTCTGCAGCGTCGGACGGAGTTGATCGGCATAACTCTGCTCGCCCGCAGCAATAACGTGGCGCTGCAGCAACATGAACGCGCAACACACAAGGATAGCGGTTATCGCGAAACGAGTCAGTTTTCCACACTTTACTATGTCGTAGAGGACCAAGCCCGCTACGATGGAAAGTCCGATCGTCCGAGTGCCGACGCAAAGATAAAGCAGGACTCCTGTCACGACCGCCCAGACCAGAGACCAGCGTCCTTGGCGCAATGGATGCCCGGCAGCTAATGCGGTAAGGTAGAAAAAAAAGAGAAAAGGAAAATCTGAGATTATAGAGTCTTTAAGCGACCACAGGTATGGGTTGAAACCCAAGATGCCCACTAGTGCAGCCAGGTAAGGTGGTTTCAGACGGGGGAGGCTGTATGCTGTTATTGTCATCAAGGACAACAGAAAGAAGAACACTTCTTCGATTTTCATAGCATGGAGGTTTAGCCCGAAGGCCCAGTAAATCGGCACAAGTAACAAAGGGAAAACCGGAGGGTATGCTCGAGGGCCGTAATCGGGTACCGCGCGGTTGTAGATGTACCCTGTGGCTGCATATGGACGACCTTCGACAATGTTTATCGCATGGTGGATGTATAACGCGTAGTCGTCCCCCCAGAAGTTACCATCCCGGACAGTCGCAGCGTAAAAGATAGCGACGGCCGCCAAGGCCAAACCCACGGGCAACATCCGACCGTAAGTGGTTGTCTTTCGAAGCACAGCCTGACCTCCAATTGCGCTATCGCTCCGGACTGCAAGACATCCTGGTGCTTTTTCGTGCAATTTCGTTACCGTGGGACTTCTTCAACGGAAGGAAAGGGTTTTGGGCCAAACGTTCATTGTGGTACCTCAGTCGTCAATACTCTAACTCGGAATCGGCGCAGTTTCAGCGGTTCTTGGTTTTTTAATCCGATTTTCACATTGTTGATATCTTGCCGCGGTTTTGGCCTTCCGGAGCAATATACTCGTGGCTCTCCGTTACGACAGCCAGTGGCCAAACTACGATCGGCGCAGGTTTTCACGCTAATTACGAGTGCAAAGGTTCGTTCCCGGTATATTCAGAACTGGCCGCCCGATGGAGTCAGGCTCATCAGAAATACATCGCTCCGACAGTTGCTTGAAATCCTACACGTCGACTGGCCCGACGTGCTGCCGAGCGTTCCCTCGCCATCGGTCGTATACAGATAGAAGTCGCCCAACGGAGACACGGAACCGATCGCATATTGTGCAGTGAACTCCGAAGAAAGCGACGAATTGAATGTATGCCCGAAGCGCAGTGGCGGACCTGGTGTTTGCGTCCATGCGATGACTTCGTTCGAATACGCATTGGTGATCACGCCTGCAGAGGCCTCCGGCGTGTAGGTCGAGGAAAACACCGGATAGGAATGCGCGCCTAGTGGGTCATTCTTGGCTGAAGGGTGATTATCGAAAGACAGCGTGAACGTATGGTTGACTGTGCTGAGTTCCGTAACCCGCGATTTGTTTGTGGTAGCAAAGTCAGCCCAAGTCCGAAACTGCATGCTCGGGCTGGTCGAGTTCGAGAAATTTCCGTCTCCGTTAATCCAGCCCGAAGCTGTTTCCGTGGAGTGACCTTCACACGAACCATTGTCGCTGCTGCCATTGTTTTGGCAATCAATCAGCGTCGTCGTACCAATCTGCCATGCATGAATGACATTGCAGGCACCTCCGTAGCAGTATGGGCCCTGGTACACGAGAAGATAAGTGCCACCTGGCTCCATACGAACGTCATGGACACTGTACTCTGCACCAGAGGAGATTGTACCTACATAGGTGCCAGGCGTGATCGAGAAGTGGTATCTGCCAGATGGACAAGTGTAGCCCAATCTCAGCGATGCTGGGGAACTAACACTTGCAACCTGAAAGACCTTCGAAGACCCCAGCCTAATGCTCGCGCCCGCCCAAGTGTTTGAACCGGTGCCGAATTTCGAGCCGCTCACCCAAGTAAATGTGCCGTCCGTACCATCGCAACTCCCAGTTCCGGTTAGAGGCTTCTGTGATCCAGTCGCAGAGCGAACAGTCCCGAAGCGCGTGTTGTAGAAATAACAAGTGCTAGTTGCCGCATCGTAGACGAACACTCTGTTGTCAGTATCCTGTGCCCCGATTGCTCCTCCAAACATCGTATCGTTTCCGCCGATTCCGGAGTTGTCGTCGAACCCGTAGCCCGAAGGCATTCCGCAATTGGCGAAATCGTAGAATAGCGTCACCTTGGGACTGCAAGTCGGCCCATTTAAATGGCAGCCCGTGAAGTCCATCCGATAAAGCCCAGAGCCGATGTTGCTCATTTCGTACGCGTAGTTCCGGTTTGTCTGCGACCAGATAATGTTCGATGTTGCGGTACTCGCCCACACAAGACCAGTCCGCATCGTCGCGCGGTTCAAACCGAAGAAGTACCAAGCGGCACCGTTGTCGGTCACCGTAAACAGAGTTTCGTCGGCGTTGAAGTGGGCGTCATCGCCAGAACCGCTACCCACTCCAAATGCGCTGTTTGTGTTACGCAGATACGAACCCGTATTCGCATCTGTCACCCGCGTGTAGCGGATCGGATACTTCGGATTGTAGGAGGTATCCACAAACTGCGTGTTTGCGCCAGTCAATCCACCCCAGTTCGGAAGCGTACCCGGAAGCGCTGTAACGCTTGTATCTGTCCGCGCGCAGCCGTAAGTCGGAGGTGCACAGGCGGGATTCGCATGATTCAATCGTTCGTCAGTCCTCGTCGAGGCAGCAGGAAGTTCTGGATTGGTCGAGACGAACGCTGCCACGGCCAAGCCGGCAACAATGGGAAAAAGTAGTCTGAGGGGCAACTTGTTCATCGGATCAGTGGTTCGATTCGTTCGAAGCAAATTGAGGCTCCCTTCCTGTTTCGATGAGTTCCGGCTCCGGAGAGAGTAAGTATCCCCCGGCAAAGCTGGAGGCTCTAGGTTGTGAGCCGCTCAAGGCGGCTAAGCGGGGGTCGTTAACGCGGACCCGACGGTTGGGGCCACCTCGTTCTGCCCCCTCTCCGCGGGCCGCGCTGCGCGTCATGGCTTCGAGTACTACCGACACGGCACGCTTTTTCTGCATGCCGCGCTGGATACCAAGACCGGCCGCGTCCACGGAAAAACTGCGGCTCCCCACACCAGCCGCGACTTCGTGGCCTTCCTTGGAAGAAGTGGTGTCGTTGTGCCCGCCCCGGCAGCAGATTCATATCATCCTCGACAACCTCTCCGCTCATAAACGCAACCGAGCGCGAAGTCATGGCCCGCGGCATCTTCACCTCGGCCCCCGATCTGGCTCGCAAACTCCGCCGCTACATCAACGCCTACTCGGCCAACGCTCGCCACTGGAAATACTCTGACCCCCCGCCTCCGTACCAACGAATTCTCTGCGGCAGTCCACTAGAACATCGCGCCAGCTTCATGATCAGGCGGGGACGTTACAAATCGGTTACAAAACCGCGACGAACAGTAAATAATCGGTTCGCGCCTTCTCCGATTGATGAATTGACGGAACAAAACTCAGTATGACTGGGGCGAAAGAAAGGCGAGGAATGCATGTCGAAAGAAGGCAACGCGTCGATTCGACTGAACTGCTAAGACAATGTTAAGCGGCCGAAAGTCTATCCACTGGGTGGAGCGTTTGAGCCGGACCGGATTCCTCGGAATTGCACAAAGGAGCGGCATGAAAGGCTTGCCCCCTTGAGTTATTGAATGTGGCTCCCCCGAGTTGAGCCACTGGTTGCGGGGCGCTTCTGCACTCTCTTTACGGCGCAAACTTAGAACCCCAAAATTGAGCGGCGGTGTCCCGACCGGCAGGTCGCTGCTTTGGCGCCCACAAGCGAGAACCGCGCAATGCGGCATCCGGACAGTGCGGCCCGTTCGAGG
>JASHQK010000089.1 GCA_030039195.1 Candidatus Sulfotelmatobacter sp. | reverse complement strand
AGACCACGATGAGTCTCTTTCGCGAGTTCTCTGACGTAGAGTGAATCGACTAATCCGTGGACAGTCACCTGCACGTCGGATTGTTCCGACTGTGTGTCGATGCCTTGTGAGACAAAATATAGCCGCAATCCCTCAAACTTCAATCTTTCGATGACAGTCATTGCCTCTGCTTGGTTTCTGGACAAGCGACTCGTATCGTCCACGAGAATCGTGTCGAAAGGCCGGTTCGCGGATAACGCAACCTTAAGCAGTTTCTGGAATGCAGGGCGGTCCGACCCCACACCACTGATACCTTCGTCTATATAGACATGCTCGTCGAGAACGAAAAGACTTTCGGCGTCAGCAAATTCGCGACACTTCCTCGCTTGATCAGTCGGGGAGAGCGGATTCTGGCGATCGGTCGAAACCCGTGCGTACACGGCACAACAACTGTTCGGATTCATTTCACCCCTCCCTCCCGTTTCGATTCAGCGACGTACTGAGCCACTAATATTGGTACAAATACCTGCTGGATGAAACTTCTGGTTTGAGCACTCATCGCCTTTGCTGCTGCGGGAGCCTTCGCCATTTGAACGCTTGCCTTCCGCACGACAATGGCTGAAACCACGGTGCCGAAGGGAGGACGATACAGTTCCCATTGCGGTCTGGGGATTGGCAGGTTTCCGAAACATGCCTCTCCATTGACTGCCAGCGATTCCGCTTCGGCAGGAAGCGCCACCGCTGTTGAAAAGGCGGGTTTGCCGTAAACCTGTAAACACTCGACCATGAACCAAATGACCTCCGTCGTATCGACTCGTCGCCTACCGGCGCTACAGACTAATACCGAACTTTGTCGGTGACCACCGGTTTTTTTTGGAGCCCGCTTTCTGCAAGGCATCTGCGAGGGGAAACGTTTCAGTCATTGGCCGGACCCCGCTGAGCTCGCAAAAGCGCAAGGTATCCTCTCCATCGGCTGCTGTTCCCGAGGCCCATCCCTGAAGCGCTTTCCGACCGCTGATGAGTTGGACCGGCGCGACCCCGAGGGGATCGAACGATATGCCGATCACGATCAGTTTTCCATTCGAGCTCAGCCCTCCAACCAATTCAGTCATCGTCTTGGAGTTTGGCGCCGTCGCTAGAATCACCCGAGCTCCACCAAGTTTCTGCAATTCCTCGGCCGCATTCACGGATTCACTGTCGATGTACAGGTTCGCACCGAGTTTCTCTGCCAGCGCTGCATTTTCGGACCCTCGGCCAATCGCAGCAGTCCGGTAGCCAAACTTATTCGCAAATTGCACGCCCAGATGGCCGACACCACCGATGCCTTGGACCGCAACGAGATCACCCGGCAATGCGCCGCTGTGCCTCAGTGAATTGAAGGTCGTAATACCGGTGCACATCAGTGGACCAGCATCGACGTCTCTGATGCTGTCCGGTATGGCGGCGAGTGCTTCGGGCGGGGCCAGCATGTGTTCCTGATAGCCGCCGTCATAGCTGATACCCGTGACTTTTTGATTGCGGCAGTTCATGAAATCGCCGCGCCGGCACTCTGGACAGGTGAAGTCGTTTCCCCCCGTGCCAACCGATGGCGACTCGCTGACCTTTTTCCACTCCGAAACACCGGCTCCCACGGCATCAACGACGCCGGCGATTTCGTGCCCAGGGGCCCGCGGATACGAGATTCCAGGCCATGAACCTTCAACCACGAGCGCGTCACGGTGGCACACTCCACACACGTTCACCTTAACGCGTACCTGTCCCGCGCCAGGCTCGGGAATCTCGCGCTCGACAATCTGAAAACCACCTCCCGGTTTGGAAATCTGCGCCACCTTCATTGTCCCCACTGCAACCGCTGTAGCCGACATGAATCCTCCTTCAGTGCCGCAAAAAAGTGTCGCAATACGTTCGAGCAGTCAGTGCCTCGTGATGTGGTCACAGCGGGACCGAGATCAGTCGCCTTCGCACACTCTCGATCAAGCCATCAAGCGAAGGTCGGAACAATTGAACGATGGTATTGGCGATACCTTGGTATCGGTGGTATCGCCGGCCCGAGCGAATGGCGCTTATGAGATGGTCTGCAGCATGATGCTCGATCTAACGCCTGATCCACTCCTAGACAGGATCGCCAAACCTTTCAACCGTGAGAACGGCGGCCATTCTGTGCTCTTGTCCGGGTGCAAGATGGATCGCGGCATCCAGGATATTGCTGGCCTCGACGCAGAGAAACTGCCTCCATTCGCCGTCGCCGAGGTCTTGCAAGCGCGCTGCCCCTTCGCTCCACGGATTCCACACCACCGTACTGAGCGAATGTTCCTTCCGCAATCGGATTCGACGCTTCTTGTTCGCATCCAGCAGGTCCACTTCGTTTTTAGTGTTGCAGTAGGCGTTGTCGGTCGGTGAGGCGATGAGAACGTCACCGCGCTGAGTCTTCTCCTTGTTCGATTCCGTGTTGTCGAGATAGCTCACGCCATCGAGTCCCTGCAGCCGCGCATCCTGTATGTTCGCAATCCGGTTGTAGGTGTGGAGCGCCTCTTCGAAGCGGAAGGGCGTTGTCCCGGTATTCCTGCAAACAAGCTCCAAGCGTAACTCAGAGCCAAATGTGACGCGGTGCACGAGGCGAAATTCTCCAGGGCACCATTTTCGCGTGTGTTCGTCACTCTTCGTGGACATGGTCAAGACAACCTCGTTTTCATTTCCAAGGATGGACTCAAGCTGCCACGTTTTTGTACGCACGAATCCATGGGCGGGGGCGTGCGGGTCGTCCGACTTGGCGCGGAACCAGGGAAAACAAATCGGGATTCCTCCTCGGATTGCCTGGCCTTCCTCCCAGCGGGATTTCGTGCTGACCAA
>JASHQK010000088.1 GCA_030039195.1 Candidatus Sulfotelmatobacter sp. | reverse complement strand
TGGCGGCTGTGGTCGGCTTGCTCCTACTCATGGGGGGAAATCTCACGCTCTCGTACGCCGAACTTTCGGTTTCAACCGGGCTCGCGGCTCTGATCATTGCCATCACTCCGCTTTGGTTTCTCGTGCTCGATTCTCTGCTGCTGAGAGACCATCACATCTCGGGACGCGGAAAAGCCGGGTTAGCCCTCGGTGTAATCGGTCTATTCATTCTATTTTGGCCGGAGCTGCGCGCCGGCGCTCTAGGTCATCGCGAATTCTGGGCTTCTGTCAGTCTGCTCGGCGGGTCGTTCAGCTGGGCGCTGGGGTCGGTGCTTTCGAAGCGTTGGCTGGTGGGCATGGACGTCTTCAGCGCCACTGGCTGGCAAGTCACGGCGGCGGGAGTGGGTAATTTCATTTTCGCCCTGTTCAATGGCGATCTCGAGCGTGTGACCTGGACAACGCGCGGAGTCAGCGCCGTACTCTATCTGGTCGTTTGTGGTTCTTGGATCGGCTACACGTCGTACATATGGCTGCTGAAGCATGTGCCAACTTCAAAGGTGTCGACCTATGCGTACGTGAACCCGGTCGTCGCGGTGATTCTGGGCTGGCTGATTCTTCACGAGAAGGTGGACCGCTTCATCGTCGCGGGAAGCGCGGTGGTCGTGCTGTCGGTGATTCTTGTCACTAGCGCAAAAGTGAAAGAGAAAACAGTGGCGGAGGAATTACCCGCGGTCGAGACAGCAGGAGACTGAAGAGACGGCTCGAGCTTCGCGCCCGGATCCCGGATAATCCTCACAGAATGCCCTGGAATTAGCAGCCCGCGTTTGAAGACTGCAGTGCGAGACGACTACTTCGATCCCTCTTCCTCGTCGTCCGTATCGTTGACCACATCAACGACTCCTCCGCGAACAGCAAATGTTTGCTTCTCGGCGCCCGTCGCTTCAAAGCTGATGCGGGTTGGATTCCGCTGCCAGATTGGCGCCGAGCAGGCCGAATCCGGAGGGGCGCCGTCCTTCACGCCCTCTCCAGATAAGGGCCTCTTGAGGATCGGCTTGCGACGCCCAATCTGCGCGACGACCGCCTCAATTTTTCTGCCGTCATCGGCTACCCCGCAGTAGGCTACGTAATCTCGATACCAGCTCGCGGCCGAATAAAACGGATCGAAGCTGGGCAGGTTGATTGCAGAAACGTGGCCGGTTGCGCGATCAACCAGCAGCCAGCCTCCACGCTGCCATTGCCAGTGCGGAGTCGAATCTTCCGGCAAGCTGTCGTTGACACGAAATGCACGACGAACCACGAACAGGCGGTCCGTGACGTCGTGCGCCGCTCCGAGTACGTATTCCTTCACGCGTCCGTCCACAATTAGTGGGCGAACCTTGATCGGCAACGGTTTATCGTTTGGCGCGCCCGTTCCCGCGAACCACTCGACAGACATGGGCTTTCCATAGGCGATAACGTGAACCCTGGTCGCGGCATGGGAATCGAACGTCAGAAAAACGATCCCGACCAACGCCGCCAGCAGGATGGGCAATTGGCATCGCATGACTTGAGATTAGGCAGAAACCCAGTGGCAGAGCAAGGTTTGCAATCACATACAAAGGATACCCGTGTCGAAATGGGAATCGGTTGACGCTCGGAAGTGCAACAGGTTTCACAAAAAATTTCTTCAAGCCGCAGAAGAGGTGAGAATGGCGGTAGAATCTCTGGTCTAGGATAAGGTTTGCAGAAATCGGCAGGTTGCGGCTTCCCACCAGTTTCCGGCAGGTCAGGGCAACTTTCAGGGAAAGCGGGGCTTCTTAATCGAGAATGGGTGATCTTCTTCCACGGCGTCGTGCTCCGAGAATATTAGTCGTCGACGATCAGCCCAGCGTGGCGGGATTGATGAGCCAGCTGCTGGCGATCCGGGGATACGATGTGATCACGGCTTCCAGCGCCGAGCAGGCGGAGACCGAAGTGCGGCAGCATCCGCCGGATCTGATCCTGTCCGATGTGATGATGCCGGGCAAGTCGGGATATGAACTCTGCCGCAGCCTGAAAGAAGATCCGGTTACGCGGCTGATTCCGTTCGTGCTGATCACCGGCCTGAGCGACAGCAATGACAAGGTGCGTGGGATTGAGGCCGGGGCGGATGATTTCCTGAACAAGCCCGTTCTGGCGGAAGAACTGATCGCCCGCGTCAAGTCGCTGCTGCGCCTGAAAGAATTCACCGACGAACTGGAGACCGCCGATTCCGTTCTGTGCACGCTGGGGCTGATCGTTGAAGGACGCGACCCCTATACCGAAGGCCACTGCGAAAGGCTTGCCGTGCGGGCGGCTGATCTTGGTCGCCATCTCGGCATGGATGAGGATTCTATTCTGGCGCTACGGCGCGGCGGCTACCTGCACGATCTGGGCAAGATCGCAGTGCCCGACGATATCCTTAAGAAAGGGGCCGATCTGACCCCCAACGAATGGCAGGTGATGAAGCTGCATCCGATCACGGGCGAGAATATCTGCAAGCCGCTGCGCTCTCTGCGGCTGGTGCTGCCGATCATTCGCCACCACCATGAGCATTCCGACGGATCTGGCTATCCGGACGGGCTAATGGCTTCGAACATTCCCGTGCTGCCAAGAATTCTGCAGGTGGTCGACGTCTACGACGCGCTGCGCACGGCTCGATCCTATAAACCTCCTCTGACTCACGAGCAGGCTGCTCAAACCATGCGGGAAGAGGCGCGCCGCGGCTTGTGGGACGCCGAACTGGTTGCCGAATATTTCTCCATGCTCGAACAGCAACGGCAAGTGGCGTGATCTGCTCATAGCGCCGGCATATCCAGTATTCAACTGCCTCGCAGCGGGATTTTTTCGCAAAAGTCATCCGCCAACCGTACAATGACGCAGCCCCATTTTTCTGCATCCTAAGCTCGGAACCGCTATGGCCGAGGGCTTACAGCAGGAACACGGAGCCTGGAACGAGCCTTCCTTGGATCCGACCTACAGCATCGTCATTCCCGCGTATAACGAGAGCACTCGCCTGGGCGGAACTCTGGAAAAAGTGCTCGCCTACGTGCACGAGCGCGGCTGGAATGCGGAAGTCATCGTGGTGAATGACGGCTCGCGGGATAACACGGCTGAGATTGCTGGGAAATTTGCGGTGAAAGATCCGACGCTGCGCGTGGTGGAGAATCCGGGCAACCGCGGCAAAGGATACAGCGTTCGCAACGGCATGCTTCACGCACGCGGC
>JASHQK010000087.1 GCA_030039195.1 Candidatus Sulfotelmatobacter sp. | reverse complement strand
TAGTGACCGGTGCGGCGAACCATGGCTGCTTCCGGCGTTTTTCTCTCCGCAGATTTGGTGTCGGAACTGTTGCGCGCGGCTGCCGACGTTTTCCGGCCGTTGACTGGACTCGCGGGGCGGGAGACTCCGTTGCCTAGCGCGTAGAGCACGACTTCCACCCGGCTGGAAACTCCCAGCTTGTCGAAGATGCGGAATAGATAATTCTTCACTGTATGTTCGGTGAGCTTCAACCGTTCCGCAATCTCGCGATTAGTTAATCCTTCGGCCACGCAGCGAACCACATCGGACTCGCGCGCCGAAAGCGGAGAATTCTCCACGGGTTGCAGGTTGACCAGGCCCGGTTTGGTCAGCGCCTCAAGAAGGAAATGCAATTCACTGCTGCTGGCCCACACCTGGCCAGCGTGAACGCACTCGATGCACTTGGAGAGCAGCCGAAAGGGTTCGGTGCGGCAGAAGATTCCGTGCGCTCCGGCACGAAACGCCTGCACCACCGTAGCCGGCTCCGAGCGATCGAGCATCACGATCACGCGCGGGCCAGGAGGTTGCGAGCGGACCGCCTTGATGAGTTCAAAAGCCTGTCCGTTCTGACCCAGCTTGGAGCTGAGCAGCACAATGTGAGGCTTTTCCCGATTGACCAATTGAATGATCTCGTCGTCGTTCGACGGAGCTTCGATCACTTGCAGTTGCTCGTTGCGGGCCAGCGCTTCGACCAGCAATTGCGTGCTCATCGAGGTGCTGTCGGCAGCCAGCACACGTAGCTTATCCGGAGTCAGATTTTCGAGACGATCCATGGGCGGTACAGACCTAAAGTGATACTTGAACAGGAGCGGCGCCCGCCGAAGACTGCCCTGCGGACGCTCCCGATGTTCCCAGAGACACCTCTTCCGGGAGTCAGGCTACTGTATGAGAAATTAGTCCAGGAGTAAATAGCACTAAAGGTACAGGCTCTTGTGACTCCAATGATGCGTCGGAAAGGGAGTGGCCGGGGATTCTGAGGATGTCGTTTTTGGGGATGTACTTCCGACGGACAACCACGTTGCTCCCGCACGAAAGCACTGATAAACTCGCAGCACGGAGGAAGCTTGCCCCGGCGGAGCCACGTGGCTGATGTAAGCAGGATGGTTGCGCGGGCGAAAGGGCATGCCAGCATGCCTCCCCGCTGAACACGATATCCGCAGGTCGCCTACTTTCGCTTGGTAATCCTGCGCGATTTTACGGGCGCTACTCCCCCTGCCGTCCGCTGGTTCCTCCAAGATTGGGAAGGCTTTGAACTCGAGTTGCTGGGTCGAGGTCGCGGCTCCGAGCGGGTTCGGCTTGTTTTTTTTCGATGGAGGATTCGGTTCTGGTTCTTGATTCGGGGCACGATGGTTGCGCTCGACAGAAAGGCGCTTTAAACAGAGACTATGATGGAAAATTTGAGTGCAGACCAGCTACTCGGGAAGATTCGCAGCGCGTTCAAATCATCGTTCGAGGTCGACCCGCAGACTGTTACTCTGAACACGGTTCCCGGCGACATCTCCGCCTGGGATTCCATGGGCCACGTCACGCTGGCAAGCAGCCTGGAGCAGGTGTTTGGTCTCACCTTCGATGTCGACGATCTGATGGCCATGGAAAACGTGAAAGAGATTTACCGCATCGTTCAAGCCAAGCTGGGCCAGGTTCAAAGTGCATAGAAGCAGTGAGGCGAACTTCGCTGGACGCGTGGTTCAGCGTTTGGGGCCAGCCTCATCCCTGATCGACGCCGCCAGCGGCGAAACAACTTCTTCCGCAGACCTGCCGAAGCGCATTGCTGGATTCGCGGCCGGGTTTCTCTCTGCCGGACTCGAGCCCGGCGACCGCATTCTCCTCGGATGTGCTCTCACTCCCACCAGCACGCTCGCCTATCTGGGCGCGATGTATGCCGGCATCATTCCGGTTCCGGTTGAGGAGCGGCTTCTAGCGACTTCCGGCGAGATGCTTCTGACCAGAGCCCGAGCTAAGGCAATCTGGTCGGTCAAAGCGAGTGCCTGCGAATGGGCAAAACAGAAGGCGATTCTCTGTCTCGATGCGAGCGTCGAGACTTGTCCCTCGGCCAGCCTCGCTCCCCATCCTTGCTCGGAGAGCGATCTTGCTGCCTTGATGCCGACTTCGGGATCCACTGGCCTTCCACGCCTCGTCATGGTCACGCACGGCAATCTGCGATCCAATACCGAGGCAATTATTCGTAGTCAGCATCTCGGCGACGGCGAGCGAGCGATGCTGATCATGCCCATCAGCTACTGCTTCGGTGCGAGCGTCGTGCACACACATCTGTATCATGGCGGAGGAGTCGTATTCGACTCCCGCTTCATGTTTCCGGATAAAGTGCTGCAAGCCATCAATGCTTGCCACTGCGCCACGTTTGCCGGAGTTCCCATCATCTACAACATTCTGCTGCGGCGCTCGAATTTGAAATCGATCCCGTTGCCGGGATTGCGTCGATTTCTGCAGGCGGGAGGAGCGCTCGATGCGGAAAGTGTGCAGGTTATGTGCACGATCGTACCCTCGGCGGACTTCTATGTGATGTACGGGCAGACCGAGGCGACAGCTCGTATTTCCTGCCTGCCGCCCCAGGAATTACAGAATAAATTAGGCAGCGCCGGACTTCCGCTCGACAATCTGCAGGTGCGCATCGCGGACGAACAGGGCATAGAAGTGGCCGAAGGCGAAATCGGGGAAATTCAGGTACGCGGTCCCTCGATTTGTACCGGTTATCTGGATGATCCGGAAGCAACCGCGCGCAAGTTTGGCGGAGGCTGGCTCAAGACGGGCGATTTCGCGTCGCGCGACGAAGATGGCTATTTATGGATCAAGGGCCGCACCGATGAGTTCATCAAGATTCGTGGCGTGCGCGTGAGCGTAGGCGAGGTCGAGGCCAAAGTCGGAGCCATGGCGGGCGTGAGCGAATGTGCCGCAGTGGGAGTGAAACATCCGGAAGCCGGAGAGGCGTTGGCCCTGCTCGTGGTTGCGGAAAAAGCGGCGCCATCCGACAACGGGACTAATCTAGGCGAACAGGTGCGCCGAGCGCTACCCCCGCATTGGACGTGCGTCTCGGTCAAGCTGATAACGGAATTGCCGAGAACCTCGAACGGCAAGATTGCGCGTTCGGAACTGCCCGCATTGTTATGAGCCAGGTCGCCGATTTTCGAGTCGCGGAGCTGGAACAGGCGATCTCCGGTCTGCTTGCCGCTGCGCCTTATGCGATGGATCCACGCGAGCGGCAACAGGCGCTACTTTCACTCCTGAAAATGGAAATCGAGTACGCCTGCGAGAACAACGCGCAGTTCGCCAATTATGTGGGCCATTGGCCGGTCAAAGTTTCTGCAGCAAACAACATCGCCGACCTGCCTTACCTTCCAGTGAACGCGTTCAAGGCGAATCCGCCTCTGAGCCTGGTTGCGGCCACTGAAATCAAACGCACTCTGACTTCCAGTTCAACCAGTGGACAGATTCCGAGCCGCGTCGTGCTCGACGCTGCCACTTCGCGCCGCATGACGAAGGGAGTGATCGCGATCATTCGCGATTTCATCGGTTCGGCGCGCCGGCCGTATCTCGTCATCGATAGCAAAGAAAATCTTGGACGTCAGTCCGAACTCGGTGCGCGTGGAGCTGCCATTCAGGCGCTGGGCTCGTTCGCCACGGAAATCGTGCCTTGCCTCGAGGCCGATTCCATGGGCAATCCAACCCTCGACTTAGATAAGCTGCTTGCGTTCGCAAATCAGTGGAAGGATGCGTCCGTGCTCGCCTACGGCTTTACCTACGTCATCTGGACGCAATTCATTCAGCCTCTCGCGCAGCGCGGCGTCAAGCTGAACCTGCCCGACGTTCACGTGTTGCACAGCGGCGGATGGAAGCGCTTGGAACAGCAATCCGTTACCAAAGATGTTTTCATTCGCGATGTGGCGGGTGTATTCGGCTGTGCGCCGAATCGAGTCATTGATTACTACGGCATGGTAGAGAACGTTGGCGTTGTTTATCCCGATTGCGAGCGCGGCTACAAACATGTGCCCGCGTTTGCGGAAGTCATCATTCGCGATCCCCTGACTCTGGCGCCAGCTGAGCCGGGCCGAGCGGGGATGGTGCAGGTGTGCAGCGTGCTGCCGACGAGTTTCCCGGGGTTTCTGCTGCTCACCGACGACATGGGAGAAATCGCCGGCCATGACGGCTGCGGCTGCGGACGGCGCGGCACTTATTTCCGTTTCCTGCGGCGCGTGCCCAAGGTCGAAATGCGCGGCTGCGGAAATCTGGAAACCATGCGTCAGCGCCAAGGGAGCCCCGTGTGAGCCAGGTCGTAAGAGAAAACGATCGAGTTCACGAGATCACTTCTCCGCAGGAAATCGTCTCCGCCTCCGAGCGGCTGCGGCAAGTTGCGCTCGAGAAAAGTCTCACGCCAAACGCCGTCCTGGAAATCTTTGAGCGCTGGGCGGCGGCGCTCGACAAAGGCGAAGTGAGAGACGTGCCGGGCGTGACGTTTCTCCGACTATGGCTGCGCCGGGGCACGCTCGAGCCGATCCTTGTGCGTGAGCTGGGTCAAGAATTCCTCAACGGCCAGTGGCGCGAGGACGGACACGCGCGGCTGCGCGCATTTCCCGTCGGAGTCGTCGGCCACTGGCCCGCAGGAAATATTGAAATTCAACCGATCCTCTCGATGACCTGCGCCCTGCTCGGCGGAAACAGCTCGATCGTGCGCGTGCCCAGCGGGCTCGTCGAGCCCACGCGCCTGATCATGGAAGCGCTCGCGCATGCCGATCGCGAGGGCATGCTGGTCGAGCGTGTTTTTCTCGCGCACTTCGACCATGACAACATCAATCTGCAC
>JASHQK010000086.1 GCA_030039195.1 Candidatus Sulfotelmatobacter sp. | reverse complement strand
TAGGGCATCCAGCAAAACTGTTTGTCGTCGCTGTCGCGTTGCAGGACCACCAAGAACGGATATAACGTAACTTCTTCTTCGTTTTCACCCAGCCAGGAATCGAGCTTTTCGGGAAGAAATGCGGACACAACTTTGAATTCGGTGTCGCCGGTCCCGAGCTGAAAGTCGAGATTAATGTACAACCGACGGCGTTCGCCGCAAGCGGGACAGGGCTCCGGCGCTTCTTTTTGAAAATTGTAGAGAGCGTCAAAGAGCTTCTGGTGCGTGGGATATTTTCTACGACAGTGATCGCAGGAAAAGTATTGTGCCGCCATTTGGTGGTTCCCTTCCTGGAGCATCCGTCGACGACTGCGAACGGATGTCTCCGATCGGCGTGATGGTTCTACGTGGATTCTAGGGAAATTTCTGCCACGAGACTGTGACTCGACTCACACAAACGAAGAAAGCAGGATCCCATTTTGAACCGTTAGCAAAACTGCGATTCGCCGCGGCGCAGTTGAATCCTTGAGGGACCTCCACGAAGGATATATAGTTCGCTGAAGAGGTCGTCCGTCTATGAACGATGCCTTGCTGATGCATCGCCTGCATTTCGCCTTCACCGTGACATTTCATTATTTGTTCCCGCAACTCACCATGGGGCTGGCGCCTTTGATCGTCATTTTGAAAACGATCTACTTAAGAACAAACAATACCATCTACAACCGCGCGGCCCGATTCTGGGCCAAAGTGTTCGGCATCAGCTTCGTGATGGGGGTCGTTACCGGCATTCCGATGGAGTTTGAATTCGGCACCAACTGGGCGCAGTTTTCCCGGCTCACTGGCGGTGTGATCGGTCAACCGTTGGTCATGGAGGGCGTCTTCTCGTTCTTTCTCGAGTCAGCATTCCTGGGCCTGTTTCTTTTTGGCGAACGCAGGCTCAGCCGCGTGGCGCACTGGTGGATGGCAGTTGCCGTATTTGCCGGTTCCTGGCTCTCAGGGTTCTTCATCATTGTGACCGACGCATGGATGCAACATCCGGTCGCTTTCCGCCGCATGGCTGACGGCAGCTTCCAGGTAACGAGTTTCTGGGGGCTGCTGTTCAATCCCTGGGCACTGATTCAATACTCCCATAACATGTGCGGCGCTCTAATCACTGGCGTGTTCGTGATGGCTGGAATCGGGGCCTATTACCTGCTCGAAGGAATTTTTCTCGAGGAAGGACGGGTTTTTCTTCGAGTCGCTGTGATTGTCGGCGCCATTGCCTGTATCGCGCAGATCTTTCCCACTGGCGATTTGCACGGCCGCTTCATGGGGACACATCAACCCGCAACCATGGCTGCCATGGAGGGCTTGTTCAAGACGCAAGCTGGCGCGCCCATGGTTATTCTTGGCCAGCCGGATGCAGAGAGCGAGCGCATCGACAATCCCCTGGTGGCAAACGACGTTCTGAGCTTTCTACTTTATGGCACAACGACCGCGGAGGTTCGGGGCTTGAACCAGTTTCCGCGCAGCGATTGGCCGACCAATATTCCTCTTCTTTTCTACAGCTACCACATCATGGCCGGGCTGGGTACGATCTTCGTTGCCGTGATGCTCGTGAGCCTATTGTTGTTATGGCGGCGCAAGTTGTATGAGGCGCGCTGGATGCTGTGGATTCTCTTGCTCTGTCTTCCCTTTCCACATATCGCCAACACGGCTGGCTGGCTGACCGCAGAAGTGGGCCGCCAACCCTGGTTGGTGTATGGGCTCATGCGCACAACCGAGGGCTATTCGAAATACGTGAACGCCGGTAATAGCCTGTTCACTTTGATCGGGTTCATGGGCCTCTACATGGTTCTCGGCATACTTTTCCTTTTTCTCGTGTGTCATATCATTGCACATGGTCCGGGCGACGAAGCCGTAAACGAGATCGAATCCGGCATGCCGATCACGGTAGCCTGAGGAGCTGGCGATGCTGCTGACATGGTTCTTGCTGGTGGCCGTCATGATCACTGCTTATGTTGTGCTGGATGGCTTCGATTTAGGCGCAGGAGTCCTGCATTTGTTCCTGGCAAAAACCGATGAGGAACGTCGGCTTGTGATTCGCACCATTGGCCCGATCTGGGATGGCAACGAAGTCTGGCTGCTGGCGGGTGGGGGAACTTTATATTTTGCTTTTCCGCTGCTGTACGCCTCGGCATTCGGGGGCTTCTATCTGCCGCTCATGATCGTTCTGTGGTTGCTCATTCTTCGCGGTATCGGAATTGAGCTGCGGATGCATCTGAACTCGACGGTCTGGCGCGGATTCTTCGACGGTTGTTTCGGAGTTGCCAGCTTGCTGCTCACGATCTTTTTCGGCGCGGCACTCGGGAATGTGATTCGCGGCGTTCCCCTCCAACCCGACGGATATTTTTTCCTTCCTCTTTGGACAAACTGGAGGACCGGTCCCGAACCGGGCATCCTTGATTGGTATACGGTGATTGCGGGTGTTGTCGCCCTCGTCGCTTTAACGCTGCATGGTTCGTATTACGTGGCGTTGAAGACGAATGGCGAGGTGAACCGCCGTGCACGTCGAGTGTCGGCGCTGTTATGGCCCGCGTTGGTGGCTGTCACGGTTATCAGTCTGGCTGCGACTTTGTACATTCGTCCCGATCTGATGGCAAACTACAGGCGCCTTCCCATCCTGTATCTGATTCCAGCAGCGGTTGCAGGTGCGCTGTTCAACATGTGGCGTGCTGCGCGAAAGAGCAGCGAGCGCAGTGCCTTTCTCTCCTCCTGCGCGTATCTTGCGTTCATGCTGGTTGGTGCGGCAGCCGCGGAATATCCGAATTTGCTGCGCTCCACGACCGATCCCGCTTTGAATATCACCGTGTACAACGCGCACTCCGGCGAATATTCGCTTTCCGTCGGCCTCATCTGGTGGGGCTTGGGAATGGCACTGGCTTTGGGCTATTTTGTCTTTGTTTACCGGACATTCCGCGGAAAGGTGATCCTCCCCTCACACGGCGAGGGGTATTAACAGCCCAAAGCTGTCACCACTGATTCGGCAAAACTCCCGCTTGGACGGCGACACGCCGCTTAACTCCGAAACGCGAAAACGTGCTGACCGGATTCGGTCCTGGTGAGTAAACGATTACTTGAGACTATAATCTTGGAATCTTTGTGGGATGGGGAGGCAGAGATAATGTCCGATCAAAAGGCGATATCGCGTAGAGAATTCGTAAGCTCCATTGCGGCCGCTGCTGCAATCTCGTCGCTGTCGGGAGGTTCCCCTCTCGCCAACGCGCAAGAAGCCGCGCCCAGCGGACAGACGCAGGATGTCCCGCTCACCGATAAGCCTGGATGGAAAGATCAGGGGATTGAGAATCTGGCGAAGTCTCCCCACGCCAAACTGCGCGACATCCCGGTGCGCGCGGTGACAATCGAAGCCGGATTTTGGGCCCGCCGGCGCGAAATCAATGTCACCAAGAGCATCCCCACCATGCACGATCTGCTCGAGGCCAATGGGCGCATGAATAATTTTCTGCGACTCGCGGGCAAAAGCAATTCACCGCAGACCGGACCAGTGTTTTCCGATTCCGACGTTTACAAGTGGACCGAAGCGGTGGGATTTGTTCTGCAATCGGGCGATCGGCCGGAACTGCGAGAAATGGCTGAGAAACTGATTGATGAGGTGGTTGCGGTTCAGGAACCTGGCGGCTATCTCAATACTTACTACCAGGATGATCGAAAGAGCCTGCGCATGCTGCCGCAAACTCAGACCACCGGTCACGAACTGTACAACATGGGCCATATGCTGCAAGGAGCCATTGCATATTACCGGGCGACTGGCGACCGTAAAATGCTCGATGCAGGGATTCGTTTCGTGGACGATTTCCTCCTCCCGAATTATGGTCCGGCACCGAAGAAACCGATTGTTTCCGGACACCCCGAAATCGAATTGGCATTGATCGAGCTTTACAGGATTACGGGCGACAAGCGGCAATTGGATCTCGCGGGCTACATCCTCGGAGGGGACAGTCGCATTGAGCTTCCCGAGCGGCGGACTATCTACATGTTCAGCGGTACGCCGTTTACCGCGCGGACAAAAATGCAAGGGCACGCGGTGCGGGCGATGTACGCCTGTTGTGGCGCGACCGACTATTACATGGAGACCGGCGATGACGCCTATTGGAAAACATTGAATACGCTCTGGAATGACATGACGTCGACCAAGATGTACGTGACCGGCGGCGTGGGCTCACGCGCCGATGGCGAGGCGTTCGGCGATGCTTATGAATTGCCGAACTTTCGCGCTTACGGGGAAAGTTGTGCGGCCATCGGCAACATGATGTGGAACTGGCGGATGCTGGCGGTCACCGGCGACGCCAAATTTACCGACGTGATCGAGCGAGCGCTCTACAACGGCATCAACTCTGGAATGTCACTCGACGGTGTCATGTACTGCTATAGAAATCCGCTGGCCTTTGATCCTTCTACCGGGGATAAGATCCGTAATCCATGGTATGACGTGACCTGTTGTCCGCCAAACCTCGAGCGCACGTTCGCTTCACTTCCCGGATATTTCTACAGCACGAGCGAAGATGGCATCTACGTTCACCTCTATGACGACTCCCAACTCGACTGGCATCTCGAAGACGGTACCGGGCTGAGAATCACGCAGAAGACGAACTATCCCTGGGACGGGAGTGTCGAGATCGCAGTCAGTCCTGCGCAGGCTTCGGAGTTCACTTTCTACGTACGAGTCCCGGGCTGGTCTGATCACACAGAGATCACGGTGAACGGTAAAGCTCTGAAAGGTATCACGCCGGGTGCATATCTTCCGATCCGCCGGCGATGGATGGCGGGCGACGTTGTGCGCCTGCAAATGGCGATGAAGCCGGAAGTCCTCGAAGCGAATCCGCGCGTCGCTGATGACTTGGGGCGTGTCGCTTTGCAACGCGGCCCGCTGGTTTATTGCCTGGAAGGGCTGGATCAGGGTCAAGGCGTGATGCTGAGCGACGTGGCCCTGCGTGTTGGCAAACCATCAGACGGCGAATTTCAGACTGAATACAGGGGCGATTTGCTGGATGGCGTCGTCGTGCTCCACCATCCCGGATTCGTGGCCGAATATGGAGCGTCGGAAGAGCTTCTGTATTCGCGTTACAGCGGAGGAGCGGTAAAAACCCGCAGCGTTCCGCTCACGTTCATTCCATATTACGCGTGGTCGAATCGACTGGCGACTGCGATGCAGGTCTGGACCCCGGTCCTTAACGCTTGAGGTGTTCGTCAGTGGTGCAGTTGAGAGGAAGCGATCCAAACGCGCGAGGATTGCGTCGCAAACCCCGCGACGCCTCGTGCGGATTCGCTCAGGTCCTTCGTTGCGCAAAGAGCGCTTGCTCAGGATGACAGCTAAACTGCGCCACTACGGCGGGTTGACGATTGGCAAACTTGAAGGATTACGAGGGTCAGAGACTTGCGACGTTGGAGATTTGCTGTCCTGGTGAGCGGGGCGATCGCGATTAGCTATCTTGATCGCCAAACTCTCCCCGTTGCAGTTCACGCGATCGGTAATGACATCCCGCTGTCAAATGAACAGTTCTCGAGTTTGCAGTCCGCTTTTCTCCTTTCCTACGCATTGATGTACGCCGGAGGAGGAAAGCTGACCGATGTTCTGGGAACCCGTCGCGGCTTTACCCTGATCATGCTTTTCTGGTCGCTCGCATGTGCCAGCCATGCTGCGGCCATAAGTTTTGGAATGCTAATCGCGAGCCGGTTTCTGCTTGGGGCGGGCGAAGGAGGGGGCTTCCCCGCGGCAACAAGAGTCGTTGCCGAATGGTTTCCAACCTCGGAACGCGCGACCGCGATGGGCATCATCAATGCGGGCACTGCTCTCGGAGCGATTGCTGCGCCTCCGCTGATCGCCGTGATCTTGAGCTTTCTGGGCTGGCGATGGATCTTTCTGATCACCGGGGCCATTGGTCTGGTTTGGACCGTCTCATGGGTGTTCTCGTATTCGACGCCAGAGCTCGACCGCTCGCTGCAATTCGACCAGGCTGCAGAGAGCATGTCGCGCGAACCTCAGCATCCCCCCGTGACATTGCGTTGGATCGATTTGCTGCGGATTCGGGAATCCTGGGGCTTGGTCAGCGCGAAATTCCTGAGTGACGCTGCCTGGTACTTCTATCTTTTTTGGCTTCCAAAATATTTATATGACGCGCGAGGATTCGATATTAAAGGAGTCGGCACATTTGCGTGGATTCCACCTGCTGCAGCGGGACTTGGCTGTTTGTTGGGTGGCTGGTTTTCGAGCTACCTGGTGCGCCGCCAATTTGCAGTCGGAACGGCAAGAAAAGTGGCATTGGGAGTTAGCGCTGCCGTGATGCCATGCATTGTGCTGGTGCCGCACGTGGCGGTTTCCTGGGCGATCGCGCTGTTCAGTGTCGCCTATTTCGGACAGCAGTCGTGGTCGACACTGGTCATGGTCCTACCTACGGACTTGTTCCCCCACAGTGTGGTTGGTTCCGTGGCGGGTCTCGTCGGTTTCGGCGGAGCAATTGGCGGGATTGTATTCGGGCAACTCGTCGGATATTTATTAGACCGGGGCTTTGGCTACGGTCTTGTCTTCCCTCTAGCCGGCTCGCTTCATGTCATTGCGTTTCTTGTGATTCTATTAGCGATACCTGTATTCCAGCCCAAAGATGTCATACGCAAGTTGAGTCAGGCGACTGCATGAAAATCAAAGAAATTCGTACGCGGATATTTCGCTGGCGCGGCAAAACAACTCCGTTACCGCCGCACTTCTGCACCAACCCCATGGATCTGCTTCAAGTGAATCGCTCTACCATGGACACATTCACCTTCCATGAATGGCTGATCGTCGAAGTTTTTACCGATGACGGTCTGGTTGGCCTCGGCAATGCCGCGTTGGCGCCTGCGATCACCAAGAAGACGATCGATGTGTATCTCAAGCCGCTGTTGCTCGCACAGGACCCCTGGGATATCGAATTTCTGTGGCAACACATGTACCGCAAGACCATGGCATTTGGGCGAAAGGGAATTGGCATGGCCGCGATCAGCGCAGTGGACATCGCGCTGTGGGACATTCTTGGACAAGCCGTGAAGCAGCCGGTGTATCGCCTGCTCGGAGGACGTACCAAGCCGCGCATTCCTGTTTACGCCAGCCGTCTCTATGCCGCGGAGCACGACAAACTCGCGGCTGAGGCGCAAGAATACAAGGAGCAAGGCTATCGGGCGATGAAGCTTCGCTTCGGCTGGGGCCCGACGGAGGGCGCGTCTGGTATGCAACGCAACGTGGCTCTGGTGCGCACGGTGCGCGACGCCGTTGGCGATGAAGTCGATCTCATGGCCGACGCCTACATGGGATGGACTCTCGATTACGCCAAACGGATGCTTCCTTTGCTGGAGCCATTTCACCTGCGCTGGCTTGAGGAGCCAGTGATCCCAGACGATGTGCACGGATATGCCGAGTTGAAAGCAATGGCGCGGATTCCAATTGCCGGTGGCGAGCATGAATTCACGCTTTATGGATTTCGCGATCTGCTGGAAGCTCGCGCAGTGGACTACATTCAGTTCGACACAAATCGAGTGGGAGGTATCAGCCAGGCGCGTAAGATTTCGTCGCTGGCGGAAGCGTACTCTGTCCCGGTGATTCCCCATGGGGGACAGATGCACAACTATCATGTCGTGATGGCGAGCCTGAATTGCCCGATGGCCGAATATTTTCCGATGGTAGATGTGGAAGTCGGCAATGAATTGTTCTGGTACCTCTTTGAGGGAGAGCCGAAAGCGAAAGATGGATTTATTGATTTGAACGAAAGTATTCCGGGGCTGGGACTCAGTATCAAGAAGCAAGCGCTCGAAGATTTCGAAATTTTTGAATGAAATAGAGTCGAACAATGTCGAAACCACGTATCGCAATTCTAGGCTTGGGGATCATGGGCGGCGGAATGGCAACACGGCTGCTTTCGTCAGGATTCCAGGTCGTCGTGTTCAACCGGAGCCGGGAGAAATCTTTATCTCTCGCAAAGGACGGCGCTTTTGTCGCTGAGTCTCCAAAAGATGCCGCTGCTAGTGCGGATATCGTTCTCAGCATGGTCGCCGACGACAACGCCTCGCGAGCGGTGTGGCTCGGTGAAAACGGCGCCCTCGCCGGCGTCTCTGCCGGATCAGTCCTGATTGAATCCAGCACGCTGAGTGTGGGGTGGGTGAAGGAATTGTCGGCACTTGCCAGCCAGCATGGCTGCGAGCTTCTTGACGCGCCAGTGACCGGGACGAAACCTCACGCCGCATCGGGGGAACTCTTCTTCATGGTCGGAGGATCGGCCTCAGCTCTCGAAAAAGTGCGGAGCGTTTTGTCGGTTCTCGGTCGCGAAGTGCTTCATCTTGGACCGGCAGGAAGTGGCGCGCTGGTCAAGTTGATCAACAACTTTGTCTGTGGCGTCGAGGCAGCTTCATTTGCAGAAGCGATGACACTCGTAGACAAGAGCGGCCTTGACCGCGAAAAATGCCTCGCGGTCCTGGAAAACAGCGCGCTGGCCAGCCCTCTGATCAAAAGAATCATCTCCCGCATGAGAACGAACGACTACACTCCCAATTTCCCGCTGAAATTGATGACAAAAGATCTTCGATACGCAATCTCTGAAGCGCAGAATGCAGGTGCATCCCTGAAGACAGCGGCTCCGGCTTTGGAGCTATTCCAGCAGGCCGCCGAGGGCCTGGGGGATTTGGATTTTTCGGCGGTTGTGAAGTCGCCTGGATAGCGCTAACTTCGCGGCCAGCTCTCAGCAGCGTTAATACGAAAGCTGCATTAACGACAATCCCTGACGAGGCAGTTCCACGGATATATGCAAGGCCCCGTCTTTAATTGCCACCCACTTGGGAGAACTCAACTGCTGCAGCTGGCCTGCTCTCTCAAGTTCCTCCCGCATAGGATCCGAAAGCAGTTCAGGTGAGCCCAATTTCTTCCAAGCGGCGAATGCGTTGCTATGCTCCGAGTCGATGCGAAAATGCATGAGCAACGCGCGGCTCACATCGATTGGAATGCCATCGACGATCAGTTCGACCGCGGCTGGATCTGCCGGAATATCGTCATCGTGGTAATTCCATATCAGTATTTGGATCTCCCTTTCGTTGCGAGCTGCGAGAACATTGATGTCAGGTTTATCGCGCACGCCCTCAGCAACGATATCTTCAGTCAGCAGCTTTGCTGAGCTGGTCGCCTCAATTCGGCCACTTCCCAGCAAGCCGAACATGTGAAATGCATTTAAAACGGGTTTATCAATTCCGCTGGTCGCGAGCGAGCGAAAACCTTCAAACGGCGGCTGATCCTCGAATTCAAACGCCCACGTTACAGCACCGAGCAGATGAATGTGCTCTCGATCGGCCAGCGCCCTAGTGAGCGAAATTGCTTCGGCGGTGTAGGCTGCGTACAAAGGGCCATTGCGATATGCGTTCTGCGGATTGTTTCTAGCAGAGCAAGCAGCGCAGCCTTCCGGATCCGACTCTCCCAGAAGGACGGGCGTGTGGCTCCATTCCGGAAACGATGCGACTATCTTGAATCCTTGTTCAATCGATGCCAACTGCCGGGCAATTCCCATCTGC
This sequence comes from Candidatus Sulfotelmatobacter sp., assembly GCA_030039195.1. Taxonomy (GTDB): domain Bacteria; phylum Acidobacteriota; class Terriglobia; order Terriglobales; family Acidobacteriaceae; genus Sulfotelmatobacter. The sequence goes on along the minus strand of JASHQK010000086.1, from coordinate 9,318 downwards.
ACATGATCACCCTGCCACTTCGGCGATCCTTTGGGATGGAAGGAGATGAAGTCTAAGGGGGCACCAGTTTTTCCCGTCGCGTAGTTTGTTTGATGCGCGCAATGTTTTAGGAACTCTCGCAGAAATTCCGCTGCTCCGGGAGAGGCGGGCCCAGTGCTGTCGGGGCCTCCAATCTTTGCTCCCGGAAGCGCCCGCAAAATGGCGGCCGCAGAGAAGTCATAAAGCTTGAAGTATTCTTCCGATGTTCCTTGCCAGTAACCAATGTCTGGTTCATTCCAGACTTCCCAGAGCCAGCTTCTTGCTTCCGCATCACCGTATCTTTGCCGCAGATGATTCACAAACTGATAGACGAGTTCTGCCCATTTGCGGTAATCGCGGGGCGGATAAGCCCACCCGGTATAAATCGAACTCACCGAATCGTGTGGGAAATTGTGTCGATAAGGCTTGGGATGAATGGAGAGTGCTTCCGGCATGAAGCCAATTTCAACTACAGGCTTGATTCCATCCGACGCAAATGTGTCAAAGATACGATCGACAATCGTCCAACTGTAGACCGGGTTTCCAGCAGCATCCTCGGTATAGGCATTGGTAGAACCCCACTTCAACGAGGCCGATCCGTCGCCGCTAGTGAGCAAGTTATGTACACGTATGAACACGGGCACGCGACTCAGCGCCGCGAGTTCTCCGAGCAATTTTTGTCCATTAGGTGCGTAGGTGTAATTCGGCTCGTCATATCCGAAAAAGCTCCAAATTGGAGTGAGAGGCCCGTCCGAACGGTCTGCGTGCACCTGGATGTGAACAGTGGAAGCCTTTGGCTGCGCCCAGACGGCGAGAGTTACCATCAAAACAGAAGCCCCAACTGCGACGCGAAGCGTTGCGGCGAGGAGTGCCCGGGAATTTGGGTACGGGCTTCCCGTCGCTTGCGTCACATCCGTCAGGAAAGTTCGGGAAATCATTTCGGTTCGACGATCCGAATGACGTGATTGATGGTCAGTCGTGAAGTTACCGTTTGTTTGCGGCCGGAAGGCCAGTCAACGGTAATTGCGTCGACAGAGGTCGCTTTATCGAGGCCAAAATAAAGCGGGAGTGCGCTCTGTGCAAGGTATCCTGACTTGCCGTCGTTATATTTCATATATGTTTGGCCGCCGGCTTTGACGCGCACCGTTGCTCCCAGTCCATCGCGATTCGAGATTGTTCCGACGAGGACCACTTTGATCCAGTGAATCGCGCGTCGCTGCGCCAGGTTGCTGATGAAGACCTGTGGCTCGGAGTTGAAATCGTTGGTGACAATATCTAGATCGCCGTCGTTATCGAGATCGAAAATCACAGAAGATCGACTCGACCGGGGAGCCATCACGATAGACTTTCCGGACTGACCCACACAGACCTTGCTTTGCAGTTGTTCCTGGGCACGGCTCTCATTCGGATCGGAACAATCAATCTCAAACCATGGAGTGTAGAGTTTCTTGCGAGGCTCGATTCCGAGGACAAATTCGGCATCCACGAACTTTTTCCCGTGATCGTTCAGAAGTAGCGAATTAATGCCATAGCGGTAGGGATAGCTCATGCCCGAGGCGATAAAGATGTCGTCCCATCCATCGGCGTTCAGATCGCCGACGCTCGGCCCCCAAGGCCAATAGGTTTCGACTCCCATGCGGTCGGACACCTCTTCAAAGTGACCATTGCCGACGTTGTGGTAGAGAGCGTTCCCGAAAATGAAGTCAGACTGAGTCCCCTGGAGATAGGAGTCCGTCCAGGTAATCGTAGATTTGAGCTTTTCATTTTCAGGGCCGGGTTCCTGGCTCATGTCGGAGTGCATGTCGGCGATGAATAAATCCGTCCGGCCGTCGTTATCGAAGTCGAAGAATTTTATTCCCATTGCGCCCCAGGGAGTTTTCGGGAACAGTTCGTTGGTCTTTTCAACAAAGTGCCGTCCACCCTGATTTTCGTAGTAGTGGTTGTGCCCCTCCATGTTCAGAAAATAAATGTCCGGGAATCCATTTCCATTCAAATCGGCAACATCCAGGTCGCCGCACCATCCGTGCGGGTTCAGACCGACTTCGGCGGTCACGTCCTTGAAATGGTTGTGGCCCATATTCTTGTACAGCACGGGATATTCATAGCGCTCGGGATGGAGGTGTCCGTCGAACGCGTTGGGGATACCCACAAATTCGCCGTCGGGTCCTTTTTCGTCGGTGGTGTACTTGCCGACATTGCACACCAGCAGATCGACTAGCCCGTCATTGTCGAAGTCGAAAAACAACGCGCCGGAGGAGTGAGCCACGAGGTCGACACCGGCTTCGTGGGAAATATCCTTGAAATGGCCGTGGCCATCGTTTTCGAACAATGCGTTGCCGCCGCGAACAGTAGTGATAAACAAATCCTGATCGCCGTCGTTGTCGATGTCGGCAAATGCCGCCGCAACGCTCACGCGGCCGGGCAGCGCAATTCCCGCTTCTTCAGTAATGTTCTTGAATTTTCCGTTGCCCAGATTTTTCCAAAGCTGGTTTCCTCCAACCTGATTCAGGAAAAGGATGTCATAGAGCCCATCGCCATCTACATCCGCCACGGCGACGGCGCTGCCGTGATCGTAGTGGCCCATGCGCATGTGCTTCGTCACATCATCGACGGCCCGATGTCGGAATGTGATGCCGCTCTCCTGAAGTTCATCGACAAACTGGAAATCATGAAAAACTTTAAATTCCTTTGCAGCCTCAATTTGCGCTTTCTTTCGCGCGGGAAGCGAGTCTGCCCCGATGTCCTCCCCTGGATAGCGCAGCTTGGGTTGGGTATCGCTCGCGGCGGAGATGAGAAGCAGAAGCAGGAGCAACGCCGTGGGAGGCAAGGCTCGCTTCAGCGTCCAACAATGTGGCTGTGAGTTCACCGTTCCTATTTAACGAACATGGCTCGAACTGGGCCGGCTTACCGACGACGATCGGAAGATACGTCGGTGCCGCCGGGCAAGGTCGATGCTATTTTCGAGTAAACCTTTTCTTGCATCCCCCCACTTTCGGGAGATAATACCAGACATGGGACTGCCTTCGAGATGTATTCTTCAGGCAATCTTCATCGTTACGGTTTGTTTGATTACGGCATTCGGCCAAACGGGTGGGGATCAGATCGGCGCCATCAGTGCTTCCTTGCGGGCTGGCGAGTTCGACCATGCATTGCAGCTTCTCCATCCCATGCTGCAACAATCTCCCTCGAATCCTCAGTTGTGGACTCTTCAGGCTCTGGCATATTCCGGGGCAAAACGAAAAAAAGACGCTTTAGCGTCGTTTCAGCACGCACTGAAAATCTCACCAGATTATCTTCCCGCTCTGGAAGGCGCAGCGCAGCTTGAATACGATGCCGGGAGCGCAGAGGCAATCCCACTATTGCATAGGGTTTTGCTTCTACGTCCCGACGATCCCACCAGTCATGCGATGTTGGCAGTACTCGAGTACAGTCGGGGAAACTGCCCGGCGGCTTTGCAGAATTTTGATCAGAGTGGCACGCTGGCGAATTCGCAGCCGGAAGCCTTGCGCGCACGCGGTTCTTGTCTGGTGCAGACAAAACAACTGGATAAGGCAATCTCTGTTTTCCAGAATCTCCTCGACATCAGTCCCTCTGATACCCTTGCGCGTAGGCAGTTAGCATCAGTGGAACTAATGGCTAATCAGCCCAAGGAAGCAATTGACGTTCTTACCCCGGTGCTCCAGACGACGGATCCGCCCGCAGCTGCGCTGCAACTGGCTTCGTCCGCCTACGAGGCGATGAATGACACTCCCAATGCGGTGCGTGTGCTTCGCCAGGCGATCGTGGAAAATCCTCGTGACACCGATCTTTACCTCGATTTTGCCGATCTTTCCATGGAGCACCAGTCGTTTCAGGTCGGCATCGATGTGATCAATAGCGGCTTGAGGACGCAACCTGCGGCTGCCCCGCTGTACGTTGCGCGCGGCGTGCTGTATGTCCAACTCGCGAAATACGATGAGGCAGAGGCAGATTTTGAGAAAGCGAATGCGCTCGACCCGAAGGCATCCCTCGGCTCCGTTGCTCAAGGACTGGAAGCCATTCAGAATAACGATCCGGACCGGGCTCTCGCGACCGTTCGAGCGAAGCTGGCCAAGAAACCAAACGATCCTTATCTGCTCTACCTGGAGGCTGATGTCTTGACGGAGAAAGGGGTAGACGTCGGCACTCCGGATTTTGCCACCGCCTTATCTTCGGCAAGAAAAGCCATTTCCCTGCAGCCGTCCTTGACGGCTGCCCGTGACGTTTTGGCGAAACTCTACCTGCAAGCGGGACAAAACAAATCAGCCATCGTGGAATGCAGAAAAGCGTTAATCAGCGATCCAAAAGACCAAACGGCCCTGTATCATCTCATTCAAGCACTGCGCAAAAGTGGGGAAACTGCTGAAATTCCCGAACTGCTCAAGCGTCTAGCGCGATTACGCGCACAGAGCAGCAGGGAGGAAAGCGAACATAATCGATACAAATTGGTGGAGGGCAGTGGCAGTGGCGCAGCGCAGCTGAATCAACCGTAGGCATTATTGTTCTACGCCGGGGGTTACCCCGCGTAATTCTTAGGCCGGGATGCGGGCACAGTTTGCACCCCCAAGGTCAGTTTTATGGAAAAGATTTCGTGATGTCTCTCGACCGCCGCAACTTCATCAAGTTTTCCCTTGGATCTGCATTCACCGCATCCGCCACCAGGCTGCTGGCTCAGGGTGTCTCGACGCATACGACCCCGCCGATGCCGCGGCCGCCTGCGTCTGGACGTCCTTTCAATGCGCACTTTGTGGATGTCGCGCTGTCTGCAGGACTACACGAACCGATCATTTATGGCGGGGTGGACACCAAGAAATACATCCTGGAATCGACCGGCTGCGGCTGTGCTTTCCTCGATTACGACAATGACGGGTGGATGGACATTTTCCTGCTTTCCGGAACCCGTTTGTCAGGAGATCCTCCGGAAGCTACAAACCGACTTTACAAGAACAATCGAAACGGTACGTTCGGTGATGTAACCGAAGAGGCTGGCCTAAGAGCCGTTGGGTGGGCGTCCGGTGTCTGCATCGGGGATTACAACAATGACGGCTTCGAAGATATTTTTTGCACGTATTTCGGGCAGAACCGTCTTTACCGGAATAACGGCGATGGCACGTTCACGGATGTTACCAAGGCAGCCGGTCTCTGGAATCAGGAACCGCGATGGGGAGCGGGCTGCACTTTCGTGGATTACGACCGCGATGGTCACCTCGATCTATTCGTTTCCAACTACGTCCGTTTCTCCCTTGAACACGCCCCAGTCCCTGGGGACAACATCAACTGTAACTGGAAAGGTATTCCGGTGGAATGTGGGCCGCGCGGCCTGCCCACACCAAGAAATTCGCTGTATCGCAATAATGGGGACGGCACATTTACCGATGTGAGCGAGCAATCGGGAATTTCCAAAGCTACCGGAAGTTATGGAATGACGGTAGTGGCGGCGGACTTCGATGAAGACGGCTGGACGGATATTTTTGTGGCCTGCGACTCGACCCCCAGTTTTCTGTTCATGAATAACCATGACGGAACATTTCGAGAAGAAGGTGTGGTCCGCGGAGTGGCGTTGAGCGACGACGGTATGGAACAGGCAGGCATGGGGGTTGGAGTCGGGGATTACGATCTGGATGGACATCTGGATCTTTTCAAGACCCATTTCGCCGAGGATGCCAATGGCCTCTATCACAACGATGGCAAGGGATATTTTGATGATGTCACGCGTTCATCTCACATCGCGGTCGAGACCCGCTACATCTGCTGGGGCGACGGCATTGTGGATCTCGACAACGATGGTTACCCCGATCTGTTTATGGTAACCGGAAACGTTTACCCAGAGGTCGAGCGCAAGTTGCCGCAATATCCGAACAAAAGTCCGCGCGCAGTCTTTCGCAATCTGGGAAACCGCACTTTTGAGGAACTGGGCGAACAGGCCGGGCCGGGAATAACGGAAGCTCACTGCAGCCGTGGCTGCGCCTTCGGCGATTTCGACAATGACGGCGATCTCGATATTCTCATCGTCAATTTGAACGAACCTCCCTCGCTGTTGCGCAACGATATCAAGGGAAGCCCTAACTGGATCAAGGTGCGGCTGGAAGGAGTGAAGTCCAATCGCAGCGCAATAGGTGCGCGCGTCCTGGTCCACTATGGCGGCAAGGTGCAAGCGCAAGCCGTGCTGAGCCAGTCCAGTTTCTATTCTTGCAACGATCCCCGCTTGCACTTCGGATTGGGCGCGAGCAGTTCCGTCGATATTGAAGTCTGCTGGCCGAACGGCCTGCACGAGCACTATAAGAATATTCCGTCGAACCAACTCGTCACTTTCCGCGAAGGGGCTGGGATCGTGAGCACCGATTGGACGCGGACCTCAAAGCTGACCGCGCCGAAAAAATAAGCCCAATGATCGGGCGGATTCTCCCCGCAGAAGAAATTTTCAAAAAAATCTTGACAGTAAGAGCGCCTAATAGATATACATTAGGCGCTTCGGGAAAACGTTTTCTCACGCGCCTTCGGGGTTAGGCGCAATCCTTGGGAGGAACCATGCAGGGAAAATACTTGCGTGCTCTGGGGCTCTCTTTTGCTTTCCTCTTCGCTGCAGCAACGGCGTTTGGCCAGTTTACCGGCAGCGTGCAGGGCGTCGTGCAGGACACTTCGGGCGCTGCCGTTGCCAAGGCCACCGTCCGGATCGTCAATACCAGCACTCAGGTGACGGAAACCACCACTTCCGACGCCGGCGGCAACTTTCAATTCGTAAGCCTCGCGCCGGGCTCGTATCAAGTAACCGTGGAAGCATCCGGCTTCGCCAAGGCGCAAGCGAACGTCACACTACTGACTGCGCAGATCCTCAACGTGCCCATTACTCTGAAAGTGGGTTCAACGTCCGAAGCTGTGACGGTTACTTCGGAAGCTCCGGTCGTCGATACGGCTGACAGCCGCACCCAGATGACTATCGAACATGGCGCGGTGGCCGAATTGCCAGTGGTGGGTCGCAACCTGGTAACACTGGTGACCCTAGCCCCGGGCGTCTCCGGTTTGGGTACAAGTACGTCGGGAAGCCCTGCATCCGGTGTCGACAATTACTCTACCGAAGAACAGGTGGACGCCAGTGCCAACGGGCAAGGCCAGAACAATAACCAATACGTGGTCGACGGACTCGATGTGACGAGCGGCATTCGCCAAGGCGTGCTGAACCTGACTCCGCAACCGGAAGCGATCCAGGAAACAAGCATTCAGGTGAACACGTTTACCAGCGAGTATAGCCGCGCCGCTGGCCTGCAAACCATGTTTACGACGAGATCCGGTACGAACCAGATCCACGGCTCGGCAGCGGACTGGTTCAATTACGAGAAGATGTTTGCCAACCAGCACTTTGTGTCTTCCAATACCCACCCCTACCAGCCCTTCCATTCCAATAACATGGACTTTGCGATTGGCGGTCCGGTGTATCCGCTCCACAACTTTTTCTTCTATTTTGCAGTGGAACCGCTGCGCTCAGCTTCTGGCGCTGGCGGGGGAGTGACCTTTGCAGCGCCGGAGCTTATCAGCTTTGCCCAGGCGAATAACCCGACCACGGTAGGTACCGAAGTGCTCACCAAATATCAGCCGGTTGGCGTAGGGAACGTTTCCGTTTCCCAGACCGCAGCAGACGTTCTTGGCAGTACAGTTTGCGGAACGCCGGCTGCTGAAAACATCCCTTGTTCGACGCCCATGATCGACACCGGGTCGTTCGGTGCAACCTCGATACGGAATGGCACGCAGTATTTTGCCCGTCTGGACAAGGATTTCAAGAATGACCGAATATACGCCAGCATTTTCCGTACCCTTCTGCAATATGGCGCGCCATCGCCCATGGTTCAATTCTCGGCATTAAATAATACGTGGGAAGTCGCCGGGCAGGCGGGTTGGACCCACACCTTTTCGCCGAATACGCTGAATGATCTCACTGCCGGTCAGAGCAGGGTAGAGGGAGTGCTGGGAAGCGGAGCCAAGGACTACACGGTCCCGTCCATATCGGTGAATGGCATCAATGTGGACTCCGGCCAAGCCTACGGAGTGGGCTTCGCTTTAGGAGACTTCATCCAGCACAACTATCACTGGCGCGACGTGCTCACTCATATTCGCGGCACGCACACGCTGAAATTTGGATACGAAGGCTGGTATGGAGATGACGTGGAACCGTTCCAGGGGCCCTGGTCTCAACCAAAGTTCTCGTTCAGCAATCTGTTGACACTGGCAGAAGATAATCCCGCAAACGAAAGCGGAATCTACTACAACCCTGCGACTGGTACGGAGCAATTGTGGAGTTGGGATGCGGCTTCCAGAACTTTTGGACTTTTTGCCGAAGATACCTGGAAGGCCAAGAAGAACCTGACGCTCACTATCGGGTTGCGGTATGACGATAGTGGAAACCCGTGGTCGAAGAGTGCGTCAACAGTCTTCGGAAACTTCTATTTGGGCACCGGCTCAACTGAACAGGAGCAGGTAGCGAATGGGTATGCCAAGGCTACGCACAACGCTCTGCTCCATTCCGTTAACAATCTGTTTAGTCCTCGTGTCGGGGTTTCCTGGGATCCTACCGGGAGTGGCGACTGGGTAGTACGCGGCGGGTTTGGCATATACCAGAACTGGCTGACCCAGGCGAACGTGCAGGAAGAATTCCGCGGCAGTCCGCCAGGAGAAGTCTCTCCGACCTTTGTCGCGGGCGGAACAGCATCCGCGCAGGCTCCAATTTTTGTTCTCGGGAACAGCAGTAAGCCTCCCTTTGGATTTACGTTCCCGACTTTCGGACCCGGAACGGGCTCGACACCACAATCGGGAGGAGGTCTCAATGCGCAAGGCGGTGTCGTTGGCGCAAGTTTCGCCATCGGCGCCATCAACCCGCTATTGAAATCCCCGGTGGCGGATATCTGGTCGCTAACTCTCGAGAGGAGGTTGTCACGGGACTTCGCGGCTAGCGTCGGCTACAACGGATCCCACTCCTACAATATCGTCGGCAATGGCAACTCCATCGGAAATGTCTCCTACGGAGTGGACATCAATTCCTTTCCGGGCGACCTGATCAACGTCATGAACACGAGCCCGACGCCAGTGATTCCTAGTCCGACTCGGCTCAATCACAGTTTCGGCACGATTACCTATGCCGACAATGACCGCCATGGCAATTACGACGCCCTGATCTTTGACGTAAGGGGACGTTTTTCGCGCGGGTTCGTGGATGCTTCGTATACTCGCTCGCGTTCCCAGGATGACGCGCTCGATTATCCCAATTCTGCAGGGCTCAATCCGCAACAGTAT
>JASHQK010000085.1 GCA_030039195.1 Candidatus Sulfotelmatobacter sp. | reverse complement strand
GAAACCGACTGGAATGTTCCGATCATCGGCAGCGAGCAGATGTATGAGGCGCTGAAGAGTCTGGGACGCGACACGGAATTAGTCGTCTATCCCGGCGAATTTCACGGGTTCAGGACACCTTCGCACATAAAAGATCGGCTGGAACGGAATCTGGCTTGGTACGCTCATTATGTGAAACAAGACGGAACGCCCGCCCGGCCGGCCGAGAAAAATTGAGGCGCGCACGATGTCAAAATCGTGAAACCAACGGAGATAACTCAGGCCACAAGAATTGGTAGATAAGAAATCTGAAGATCCAAGATTTGAACAACTGCCTCGACTGCGTCGCGCGCCGATCGCCAGGAAGCCCTAGCAGCGTGCGGAAGAAAGAATCAAGTTTATAAGAATCGGGAAGGGCACGAGTTCAACTCGTGCCGCGAAGCCTTTGAGAATACGTTGGCGCTTTAGCGCCTGAGGTATGCTTCTTGCCTTATTGAGAGCTTTTCCGCGGCCTTCTGGAGGTTTGACATTGGGGCAACGATGCAAGGCCTTCAGCGGTTCACGTCGGAGAACGCCTTCGGAGTCAGCGGGGCCGGATCCTGACCACGCAGGAGCAGGCAGTGTTCGGGATCGACGCGGTGAGGGCCGAACTCCAGTAAGTGCTTGCCTCGGTTAGCCATAATCTTCGTTAAAACTATTCAAAACTGCTCTAAGTGCTTGACTCCGTTCGTCGTATCCGTCCTTAAGAACTATTCAAAACTATTAATGGCAGCATTAAGGACTTTTCCAAACGCCTTGAGGCAGGATGTGCGCGTTCCCGCGTCGGGAGCGCAACATGGTAAGCCCTCGAGCACGGTTCTGGGGCTGGGCAAAGCGGCTGGTGGGAGCCGAAACGGGGCCAGAAGCGGCCGAGATCATGGTGCAGACGGACCGGGTCTAGTCCCTGCAACTCACCGACGGAACCGAGCCGCACAGCCCTTGGGGGGACTGGCGGCTTCGGCTTTCGCGCCGGCCGCGGCGGGCGAACACAAGCGCCGGTCCGGCAGCCGCGTGATGCGTTGGGGTAACATGCTCGGCAAATCTCCAGGGACCAAATCAAAGAGAGAAGCCCAATGCGTCGTCTCACATACTTGCTCCCACTTGTGCTGTCCTGTGCGATTAGTCCAATCGTGGCTCGCGCTCAATCTCAGGAAGCGCTGCGAAAACCTGGTCCAGAAGTGCAGAAGCTCGCAGTAATGGTCGGAACGTTTAGGAATGAAGGCGAAGTGAAAGCCGGGGCGCTGGGCCCGAACTCACCCGCGATGAAAGTCAGCGGCACGGACGAGTGCAAGTGGACGGCAAACGGATTTGGCCTGGCCTGCACCGAGACCGTCGACATCGGCGGCACGAAAGAGACCGAAACTTTCCTTCAATACTACGATCCGATTTCCAATAAATACGAAGAACACGGAGTGCGAAGCACGGGAGAAGTAGAAAACCAGACAGGTACGGTGAGTGGCGACACATGGACGTGGCCTGGCCAGAGTAGTGTAGGTGGAAAAGTTTTCCACCAGCGGTACACCATGAAATTTGTCTCGAAGGACTCCTACGAATACACCGACGAGTGGAGCGAGGGCGACAAACCTTTGCAAGTAGGCATGACCGGAAAGTGCACTCGTGTGCCGGCGATGAGCGACGCTGCTGATTCGTCCTCGTTCTCAGGAGCTGGCGCAAAGCCCCTCCTGCTGGAAGAAAATGAGGGCGAGACGCGTCTCTGGCGGCCCGAGCCGGGAGAGGTCGACCTCGGTGGATTCATCCTCAAGCTCACTCCCGCCAGCGGCTCTCAGCATCTGGTGGTCGTCGCCGGAGAAGGCATGCGCCCCGGCGATGCCATACCAACCCATAAACACCTGGAGCAGGATGAGATCGTTCTCATCGAGAAAGGCACAATCCACGCCCATGTCGGAGACCAGCAGCGCGATTTGCATGCAGGAGGAATGGTATTTATTCCGCAGCGTACGTGGGTCAGCCTGAGGAACACCGGCAACGAACCCGCCAGCATCGTCGCCATATTCTCAGCACCCGGATTCGAAGATCATCTGCGCTGTGAATCGGTTCCGGCTGGCGAGAAACCGACAACCATCTCCCGCGCCGAGGAGAATGAATGCGACCGCCTCGGTCACGTCGTCTATCGCGATCGTGGAGAAAAAGAACCAGGCGACTAAGGCTGCCTTAGCACGCGCAAACGAGTGTCAGGACGCCGATGGACGGGAAGTGCATGTCAAGAAGATCAGGTGAGCTCGGAGGGTAAATGCGGCTCGGGATTCCAGCTGGTAAACGTTTTGCAAATTTGGAGAAGCTTATGCGAATCAACCTGCCAACGTTGAGCTTAACCGTTGCCCTCGCCCTGCTTCTTTTTCTGTCACTGGCCCCTGGTGCTTTCGGCGTCACCGACCCGCGCTTTGCCTTCGTCGCCAATGCGAACGACAACACAATCTCGGTCTACACCGTGAACGCCACCAACGGATTTCTGCGCGACAACGGGTACGTGGTGGTTGGTGCCAAACCGTCGGGAGTAACCGTGACACCGAACGGCAAGTTTCTCTACGTGGCCGACTCTGGAGCGGCCAACGTCTCAGCATTTTCGGTGAATCTGCAAAACGGCGAGCTTACTGCGATCGCAGGTTCGCCGTTCGCGGCAGAGACCGGACCATCTACCGTGGCTACGGATCCTTCCGGAAAATTCCTCTACGTTGCGAACAAGACTTCAGGGAACATTTCCGCCTACACCATCAATAGCAGCACCGGAGCGCTAACTGTGGTAGCGGGGTCGCCCTTTTCCGCGGGATCCAGCCCGGCGGCGTTGAAGGTCGATCCCTCGGGAAAGTTCTTGTACGTTGCGAATAGCGGCTCGAACAACATTTCCGCCTACGCGATCACCAGCACCGACGGCGCACTCACGCCGATTTCAGGCTCTCCAATTGACGTCGGCACGACTCCGGTTGCGTTGTCGATTGCTCCTTCGGGCAAGTTTCTCTACGTGGCCAACAGCGGCTCCAACAATGTTTCGGCATTCAGCCTGAGCACCAGTTCCGGAGTACTCACTGCCATCTCCGGTTCGCCCTTCGCTGCCGGAACGAAACCCTCGTCCATTGCGGTGAATCCGTCGTCGAAGTTTCTCTACGTAGCGAATGCGGGCTCGAACGATGTTTCCGAATTTACAGTGAACCCAACGACCGGAGTTCTAGCACATATCTCCGGTTCTCCCGTGAGCGCCGGAACCGCGCCGGCGACCTTGGCAGTCGATTCCAGCGGCAAGTTCCTGTTCACGGGAAACGAGACCTCGGGTGATGTTTCGATGTTCACACTCAACACCACCACCGGCGCGCTCGCGGCGATCGTGCCGGGCCCCACGCGCGCCCGCAAGGCCCCGGTTTCGTTGGTCGTGAGTTCCGGAACTACGCCGATAACTTACACCCCCAGTTATGTCTTCGTCGCTGACTTTGAGGGAGGAGTTCCGACATCCTCAGTGAATGCGTCTTCCGGAGCGCTGACTGCGGTTAAGGGGTCACCGTTTGGCAGCGGATCGCCGCGAGCCGTCGCCGCTTCACCCAACGGGAAATTCGTTTATGCCGCCAATGGCAATGGTACGAACACGGTCGGAGAGTATACCGTCGATACAACAACCGGCGCGCTGACCTCGGCGGGAACGATCGCAAGTGGCGACTCCCCCTATTCGGTGGCGATCGATCCAAGCAACAGATTTGTCTTTGCCGCAGCGATTAATAAGAATGGAGTTTATGCGTACAAAATCAATGCCACGACCGGCGCGCTCACGGCGATTGCCGGATCTCCGTTTGCCGCCGACATAACCGCTCCGGATTGGGTTGCCGTCGACCCGACGGGCCGCTTCCTGATGGTTGCGGAGGCATGTTGTGCCAATACCGCAGGAATCTCTGTTTATACCATCAGCCCGACGACCGGCGCACTGACCGCAGTTGCGGGCTCACCGTTTCTTCCGCCCACCGGCACCAGCGAACCTTCGTCGGTGACCGTCGATCCGACGGGAAGGTTTGTCTACGTGGCCAACGGAGGCTCGTTTGGCACGGGCGGAGTTACTGGCTACAGCATCAACGCCAGCACTGGCAAATTAACTCTTCTCGGCGCTCTACTTCCGGCGGGCGCCGCTCCCTGGGGCGTCACCACAGACGTGACAGGGAAATTTGTATACATTACTAACAACGACGCTACCATCAACGGCTACGCAATCAGTAACGCGACGGGAAAACTGACCGACCTCAAGGGATCTCCATTTTCTGCGACTGTGGCCACTCGCGGGATCGCAGCCGATCCTTCAGGAAAATTCCTATATCTTTCCAACGGAGAACAACTTCTTGGTTATGGAATCAATGCCGTCAGCGGAGCTTTGACGGAATTGTCTACCTCTCCGTATACGACGGGCTTGGATCCTCTTGGTGTGTGCGTCTCTGGGACAATTAAATAGCTGGCCGAACCAGTCTCGAAAACTTTGTCTCTTCAAAATCCACGTCGATCCTCGTGTTGTTCGCTCCTGCAGAAACGCGACAACAAATTACGTCTCGACTTTCTTCCTCTTTTCGCAAAGATATCAGGAAACCACTGGATCGCCATCGTTGCCAGCTGATATCAAGGATCCAGGAAGTTCTGAGGATCCCGAGGTAGCGTCTTAGATTTCAGACAGTACCGATCCCGATACTGCGATTCCGGCGCTGCAGTTTCTGTGGTATTGTTCGGTTTTCCTGGAAACTATCCCCCTTCTTTCAGGAAATTGGAAGCTAGGATGGGTGCCCGTTGTGGCAGGCCCGCTTGGGTCTTAAGAAGGAATCGCGCGGCAGGAGGGTGGCGCTGATGGCTCCGATCCTTCTGTGGCTGATCCTCGTTCTGTCCGTGCTGATCACCGTGGTGAAGTACCTGATGGGGATCATCCTGCGCTTCTCGTCCCCGAGCACGATCGCGAAGAAAGACTACACCTACGAGCCGACTGTCAGTGTAATCATGCCTTGCTACAACGAAGGCAAGACGGTCTACGAGACCATTGCCAGCATTGCCAAGAGCAATTATCCCAATCACAAGTTCGAGGTGATCGCGCAGGATGACTGCTCGGCAGACGATAGCTACGAATGGATGCAGAAGGCGCAGCGCGACTTCACCAACATTCGCATACGAACCGGCCGCAATGAGGTCAACAGCGGAAAAGCGCGCTCCGTCTGCAACGCGGTGCAGCATTCCATGGCAGAGGTCATCATCTCAATTGATTCCGACTGCATCTTTCATCCCAACGCGATTCGCGAATTGACCGCGTGCTTTGCTGAGCCCAGGATGGGCTCCGTTGGCGGGCGCGTGGGAGTGCGCAATCCCAACGACAACGTCATCACGGCGATTCAGACGTTAATCTACTATTCGGCTTTCCAACTCTACAAAATCCCGGAGAACTGGACGCGGAGCGTCTGCTGCATCAGCGGATGCCTGTTCGCGATTCGGCGTGAGTTACTGCTCGAAATCGAGCCTGCCATCCGCGCACGGAACTGGTTTGGCATTCCCGTGAGCCAGGGCGAAGACCGATTTCTGACGCACCAGACTCTGCTGCGCGGCTACGGAACCTATATCAACAATGACGCTCTCTGCTGGACTACCGTGCCCAACACGCTGTCTGTACTGTTCAAGCAGCAGCTGCGCTGGCGCCGCAGCATTGTCCGGGACTTCTTTTTCACGCTTAAAACCTTGCCGCAGCATGTCTGGAAGCTTCATCCCAACACCATACTCACACTCATGCTGGTTCCTTTGGGTGCTCTGGTAGGACTCCTCGTCGTGATCACAGCGCTGACCCAAGATCCGCTGTCGTGGACCGGCCCCATGCCACTGGTTGCCGCTCTTGGGATCGGCGCGATTCTTACCTGGATCGTGAAGAAATACAGTGCGCATGAAGCTGTCGCTCATCCCTTGGCCTTTGCCGCGTATGTAGGGTGGTCGATGGTCAGCAGTTTGTTTCTGACGCCGCTGGCTCTGTGCACGATGGACTCCGCGGATTGGGGCACACGGGCCATCGCTCCGCGAAATATACAACCACGAGAGGTGCCGATTGGCCACACCACCGGTTGATGCACTCACCCCAGAACCGAAGGTCTCCGAGTCTGTGGTCGCGAGTACGAAACCCTCCGTCGCCGAGAGATTACATTCGGCTCACTATCAGCTTGTGCTGACACTTTATCGCGTCTTCGCGATCGCCGTTCTCTACCTTGTGTTGATCGGCATTCTGGCGTACGCGTGGATTATGGGCTTCTACGCGGTGAATACCTCGTGGGCTGCGCCGGTGATCCTGTCGGCGTCGGATGAGAAGAGTCTCGACTTCCGCGAAAAGCTGGTGACCAGCCAGCAAACGATTGAAGATGTGAAAGTCGATGCCAAGAAGATGAGCGATGGCCTGAACGAGATGAAAGAACATCGCGGCGCTCTGCTCGCCCTTGAGCCGCAGCTGAAAGCTGCCATCGCACGCGAAGCGGCCCACAACAAAACGGCGGGTCCGGAACTCGAACAGTTCGATCAGCAAAAGCTGGCGGACAATGCCAAAACGCAAAAGGTCCTCGCGCAGGTCAAAGAGCTCGAGGCTAACATCAACAAAGATCTGGCCGCGGGTTTGATCACCAAAGGCGACGCGGCGCAGCAGCTATCCGCTCTAAATCAGGCGCAGGATGCCTATACCGATAGCAAAATTGCCGAGGTTCTGCTCACCGATAGCGTTCTCGACAAGACCACGACCGGTACCGACACCCTCGATGTTCTGGAAAAACAGGCGGAATTGCAATCGGAAGTTGCGCAGCTCGATATCGCGATCAGCGTTGCTGAAAAGGAGTTCTACGAAGACTCGCGGCAGATTTCCCGCCTGCGGGAGGCGATCGAGACCGCCAAGCAGAGTCCTTACTACCTGAGCGCATCCGGTGGACAGACTTTGTATTTCGCTTTCGTCCCCTATGACAACCAGGCGCAGGCGGTCGTCGGTACTTCGATTTACGATTGCTATCTGAACATGGTTTTGTGCCGGCACGTCGGCACAGTGAAGGCGATCTTTCCCGGCGAAGAACAAGCCATCCATCCCATCTTCAAGACGCAAATCCGCGGATTCATGATCCAGATGAATTTGGATCAACCCAGCTCCGCAAGGTCGAAGACGGTGTTCCTCGGCCGCAAGCCAGTTTTGTTCTAATCCCGAGTCCCCAAGGAGAACCTGAATGGTGGTAAGTCACTGGAAATGGGTGATTCCGGCAGTCGTCATCATCTGTGCGACTGCATCTGGTCAAAATCAGCTGAGTCAGAATCAACTGAGTCAGAATCAAAATGACCCGCTTGCCTACTGTTCTTATGTGATGGAGCAAGCCGAGGCCCAGCGCGACTTGCTGCGCACGCCGCTCGCCTTCGCAGGCTTTACGCAGCCTGAGACCGGCCTGCCTCTCCAACTGGTTGGAGGCGCATCCCTCGGACTCTCCGCTTTCCGACGATCCGGCCTGACCATAGCCGTGGCGCGCAAGAACTGCGAACTCTACAAAGCGACTACGGTCGCGCAGCAAGACGTGCAGTACGCGATTTCGAATCTCGAAAGGGAAGCGCTGCGTAATCGGCTTACTCTGATCGATTCCGCGCTGCAATGGTTGGGAACTTTAACGGAAAAAACCTCCAAAATGGTGGACGCGCAGAATGCGACTCGTCTGATGCTTTTCAATCTGCAGACAACACGCATCAAGCTCGAAGCCGACCGGGCCGACACGCAGTCGAAGATCAGCGCGATCTATGTTCCTCCACTAAGTGAAAAGCCCCTGAAGGAACTCGTGGCGCAAAAACAAAACGGCGAGGTAAGCGAGCAGGAAGCGCTTGACAAGCTGACCCGGCAGAATAACTGGGACGTGGCCCTGTCGGTTGGCGTGCATCAACAGGTGAATCCGGTGGCGTATGGCCCGCAGCCGTATGGCGCGGTTTCGCTGAACTATAACCTGTCGAGTCACTGGATTAACAAACATCTCGATCGCGCGGTCGACTCCTACGGCGAATGGAAAAAAGTGCAGGAGGGCGACGTGGCGCGGAACAGCGAAGTTCTACGACAGCAGCTACTTGATGGCATCGCCGTGCAGGAGTCGAGACTCAAGTCGCTCCAGCAGGAAAGCAGCGAACTCGACAAGAATCTGCACGCGATCGGCGAACCGGATACCTCGGCCGCCCTTGACTTTAGCAATCAATTGACGGCCGCACAACTACTGTTGCAGGTCGAGACGGACGACGCAACCTTTCGGCTCGAACACCTGCACGAGTATCTGGCAAGAAACTATTGAGGTGTACATACGTATGCGAAGGCGAAGAAATCACCAGCGAATGAGTGCCATCTAATTGCATGCGTTCGGGGCTAGGGCTGTTTGCTGCTGAGCAATTCTGTTACTTTTTCTGTATGAAGATGGCGTGGCATGGGCGGATCGTCTTTGGCGGATCCGCAGTGCTGTTCGGTGTCATCGCGCTACTCGGGCACGACCCTGACACCTGGCAAAACCTGCTCCATATTTGGAGCCTGCCTTTTGGCACCATCATCGGCGGTTGCCTGATGACCGCTCAAATTGTTGGTGGGATTGGGATGCTGTACCCGCGCACCGCGCGATTCGCTTCGGTTG
>JASHQK010000084.1 GCA_030039195.1 Candidatus Sulfotelmatobacter sp. | reverse complement strand
TTCACCCGGTTACGGATTTTGCCGAGCAGCCCTCGATTCGCAAGAATTCATCGATTGTTTCTCACAACCGCGCATCTGCCGACACCGCCAGATTGAACTGATCGTGCAGAAACTTGACTGCCTCATCGCGATCTGGAGACGCCGCGGGAGAAGTTGAATTCAAATACAACACATACAGCTCGCCGGCGCCGTCGGTGTCGCCTTTCTGAGCCAGCGATCGCGCTGCCTCGAGGATCCCCGCCGGCAGCTCGGCCGCTTTTTGTCGCACCGCTGTGACCAAGGCGTTACGCGAATCAACTTCGAGGTCTGTCAGAAACTGTGCCCCGTCGGGTTCCACGCCCTGGTTCGTGATTCCTTCTGTGTCCTCGGCTTTGACATCTTGCACAACCACTGTGGTGCTGTGCTTGTCCTTACGAACATCGGCAGGTTCTCCGACAAAATTACCCGCCCGGTCGCGGAACTGGAACTGGATCTTTGCCGACGCTGTGAGATCAATCATCTTTTTTGTGTAGTGATAAGACTCCGTTACGATCTCCACGCGGCTCTGGTCGGTCGTGTCCAACTTATGGCGCAACTCATCGACGCTCTTCTGCGCTTGTGCGACTGCGTCAGAAGCGTCGGCGATTTGCTTCTTTTTGTGCTGGGCCTGGGCGTCGGCCAGTGCCTGTTGTGCAGAACTCAGCTGTTTTTGAGCAGATTCGTAGTCGCTCTCAGTCTGCAGCCAAGCGGGAGTCTTGGTCTCGTGCGTAGCGGCGCGGTATTTCGATTCCGGAGACGCGAGCGCCTCGTTCCTGACTACCCGGTGCTCTAGAACCTGTCCTACCAGCGTGAAGTTCGGCTGCAAGCTGTCGTCAGCCTCCGAGGGATTCCGCACAACCGTCACGGGCGTCTGGGCGGAATCGAGTCCGCTGGTGACCGCGTCCGTGAGCTGGTCAGCGAAACCATGGCTATCGTGCCGCGAGGTCTGATCGCCAAAGATGATGCCGACCGAAAGTTGGGCTCGCCGCTCGTAGGTGGGCTCGTAACGGGCCATCTCCACTTTCAGACTGCCGGCATTGCTAACCCCATAACGCACGGCTTCCTTCAGGTGGAGAAATCCAATACCGGCTCCGGCTCCATTGGGCTTCTGTAGATATCGATGGGCTTGGTCGAGGGAATAATCGCTGATCTTGTCGGAAAGGAAATCGCGTTTCACTGTAATCGCCGGGTCATCGGCCAGCGAACTGGCGCGATCCCACAGAACATAGGCCTCGAGTGCCGCACTCACGTCGGCCGCGTTCTTAATGGGAAGGTGCGACTCTTGAAGTTTCTGCGCTCGCCTGACGGCAGCCCCGAGATAGTCGTGGGACAGCGCCGCAAGCTGCGAAGTTACCAAGGCGCGTTGCTTCTCCGGCAAGTCGGCCAGCACGTTGTAAGCTTCGACAATCTGGTGCTTCCGCGCGTACTCATCGCTCTCAAGAACGGCGGCGTTCGCCGCCAGCTGGTTGCGTTGGGTATCGAGTTGAGTCGAGGCGTTATCGGCGGCTGCCTGCGCCTCCTTGCGGTCAGGCCGGATGGTGGCGGCTTTGCTGAATTCCAGCCCCGCTTTTTCCCACTCCTCGCGAGCCGCCAGCCTTTGTCCATTCTCGTAGTGATACCTGAACGCGGCGTTGATCACGCCATCGACGCGTGGCATTTCGGAAGCAAATGCTGCGTAAGGGCCCAACGAGCCAAAAGCCTGATCGTAACGCCCTTCCAGCACCAAAACCTGGGCGTTCACGATGGTCGTTTCCAGCTTTCGCTGCTCGGCGGCGATCTCCCGCTGGAGACTAAGCAGAGGAGCATAATCCGGGCGCACTTCCAACAGGTGCTCTACATGCTGCTTGGCCGCTGACAGCTGGGAATATCCGGGCGTATGATCTTGCAGCGCTTTTCGGTAGGCCTGCAGGCGTAACTGATCCGCTCGCGCCAGATTGTCCAACTCCCGGCCGACGCTGTCCATAAACAGTGCAGTCGGTTTGAAACCGGGAGACGCATCACTCGCGGCCTCTGCCTGCAAGTAGGCCTGCCGCAGCATGGCAATGTCTTGCGTTTTGCCGCTGCTCGTACTCTGATACTGTGCAAAAGCAGTTTCGGCAGCTACCTGATGAAATCCCGCAATGGCATTTTGCACGAATTCCCGGCGCGAGGAAGAAGGATACCGAGCGAGAAAATCCTGCCAGTCTCTGAGGGTGTTGGCTCGCTGCGCTCGCAAGAACTCAGCCAGTTCAAGATCGGGAGCCGCGATAAATACCAACTGCACTCCGACCTTGAATTCCGGGATTACCGCATCGTGAGGCGATGAGGAAACAGGCGTGCCTCGAATCACGGCTTGTTCGGCCGCTTCTGCTGGCGTGAGCTCAACGTCGTGTTCGAATTTCAAATTGCTGGGGACAACGCAGATGGATTTGCCATTCGCCGTCAGCAGGAGTGTGCCGTCTTTGCCGCGCCGAAGTGAACTTGCCTCGGCCAACGACGCGCGTGGAAGCCCGTTATAAATATTCTTGTCGAGTTTTGAAATCCCGTAACAGCTGCGGACTTCGGTCTTTCCATTCAGTTCTGCATCCGTGATCTGCACATACCCGGCGCCTTGTGCGCCGTCGAACA
>JASHQK010000083.1 GCA_030039195.1 Candidatus Sulfotelmatobacter sp. | reverse complement strand
TCAGGCCCTGATTTTTGTGCCGGTCTTCTTGCTGTTGAAAGAAGATAGCCGTTCCGGAAGGGAACGGTTCAGATCCGCGAAGCGTGAGATAAACCGCCCTGGATTTTCAGTTCCATTGCTCCCTCGCAAAGACTCGGGAGAATGTTCTAGCATTTTCTAGCAGACAGGCAGGCTGACTCGTGTCAGAATGCCTCTAGTAGAGGGATAACTAGGCTCAAGTTACAGAAAACGCTGCAACTTGTTGATAACGCGGTCCCGGTTTCGACCAGAAAATAAAATCCCCCTCCCGGCACCACAGATTCCAGTGCCGACACACAGGCATATTTCAGCGTTTCTTCTGGTCTTTCTCTCCCTCTCCGCTGGTCTTACCTGATAGGAGTTTCTGTCATGTGCCGGTCTTGAATGTCCTGGAATCTTCCTTTCCAGTTGCCACCACGGCCGGTCCAGTACTTGACCGCCGAGTGTATCGTGGCGCCTAGATAAAACAGAGCTGCCAGCGGCAGAGTCAATGTCCATGCGATGTTGAGCCGATAGTAACGCACCATGCTCGAGTAGGTGATCGTCATGGCAGCCCAGGCCGCCGCAGCCATAAAGATCGTCAGCCTGCTGCGCGTGAACAACAACAGTGGAGGCACCAGATAGGTGATCACCATGCCCGCAACCGTGCCCAGGAGCAGCAGCGAGGAGTGGTTCAATTGATTGAAGGCGGTGCGCGAGATCATATGCTCGATGTGAGAAAAAGTCTCATATCGTCGTAAGCTCTGGCTCTGATCTGTTAGTCCCAACCACAATCTTCCACCGTGCTGCTTCAGGAGTCGAGCCAGCGAGCAATCATCGATCACGGCACCACAAATGGATTCCAGTCCGCCGGCGCGCTCCAGAGTTTCTGCTCTCACAAGCATGCAGCCGCCAGCCGCGCCGGCAGTCGAACGACCGGCATTGCGAATCCAAGCGGGCGGGTAGAGCATGAAAAAGAAATATACGAAGGCCGGAATGAGCAGTCTTTCGGGAAGGCTTTCGCAATGCAGCTTCACCATGTACGAGACCAGATCGTATGGACCGTGGGAATCGTCGCCCGAAGCAATGTGACCGAGATTCGCAACGGTTTCTGGACCGTGCGCTACATCAGCGTCCACGAGCAGGAGCCATTCGGGATTCCACAGACGTGCTCGTGCGTGCTCTATGCCCTGATGCATGGACCATACTTTTCCTGTCCATCCTGGCGGCAAGGGCTTGCCTGGAATCACAAGCAGAGCATCGGCCTTGCCTGCTTTTTCGGCGGCGTGCCGCGCCACATCCGCGGTGCCGTCGGTGCTCTCATCATCCACGAGAATCACGGGCATCGCGACGCTCTGATTCAACAATGACGCGACAACCGGTCCGATCAATTCTGCTTCGTTGCGGGCTGGAACTATGGCAACGGCGGTGCCCGGAAACTCTGCTTTTTCGCTCGCGGCAGGCTTAGCGTTTTTTGTACGCCAGAATGATCCTCTGGCCAGGGTGAGGTAAGACCAGATTATGACTGCGAGCACAGCGACACTCGTGGTAAGCACCGGCATCGGCGTGAGCGCGAGAGTACAACTTAGGGCAGGTCAGATCAAGACTTGATCCGATGCTTTGGCTTCGCGCTCGGCCGGATAAGCGGGAGATCCTTCGCTACGCCTGAAAACCGGCTACGCTCAGGATGACAGCCAAGTAAAGATCAGGCCGAGACGTCGGACAGTCGATCTGTAGCGCGTGAAATTGCCTCTGCGAAGTTCATGCGGATTCCGTGCTCGGGTCGCAAGATCACCATGGGGCGCGCTTCGATGGTCTGGCCCGGAACCAGTGAGAAATCGTATTTTCTCAGCAGAGCGCCCAGAATCATCAGCATCTGCAGCATGGCGTAATTGCCACCGATACATCCCCGAGGCCCGGCCCCGAAGGGCAAATGAGCGAAGGGGGTGAGAGACTTTTCCTTGGTTTTGGAGAAGCGTGCTTCATCGAAAATCTCAGGGTTCTCCCAGTATTGCGGCGAATGGTGCGCTCCGTAAACGAACACAACGACCGTCGATCCCCGGGGGATATCGACGTCGCCTGCGCGATCGTCTGCGAGGGCCATTCGGTCTACCATCCAAAACGGCGGATAAAGCCGCATCGCCTCCATGATGACCTGAGTCGTGAACTCGAACTTTGGAACGTCCGAGTAACTCAAAGGCCTGTCGCCCAACACGACATCGAACTCCTCCCGTATCTTCTCCACACAGTCCGGGCGCGTGCTGAGCAGATAGAGAAGCCACGATAAAGCGTTCGACGAGGTTTCATGGCCGGCGACCAGCAGTTGCATGCTCTCGCTTACGATCAACTCGTCATCCATGCCATGGCCGTCGCTATAGCGAGCGTCGAGCAAGATCTGCAGCAGGTCGTGGCCGGGGTCCTCTTTGCGCCGTCTCTGAATGTAGTCACGCAAAATGCCGAAGGCGCGGTTTCGCAGTTCCCAGTGCTTGCGCAGTTCACCCGAGACGGCAAACCAGGGATTCAGATAGGGCTGAATGGTTTGCCGAACCATAAATTCCTGGACGGTCGAGATGGCGTGGCTGATGAGGTCGATGTCTTCCTCTTTCAAGCGCGCGCCAAACAAAGATCTGGCGACCATCGCGAAAGTAATCT
>JASHQK010000082.1 GCA_030039195.1 Candidatus Sulfotelmatobacter sp. | reverse complement strand
TGACTTCAGATTCAGTTTCCTGATGCTTCATTTCAATCTGGATCAGCAGGTCGCTCTATTTCTCGCAGAATGGAGCCAGAACCCGCGCCGATCAAGGTGCACGCCCGTGCGATTCGGGCGAAAAACAAGTAGGACCTAGCTGATCGCTATTGCGATAAGCCAATACCACTTCCGGGCCACGCTTGTTCGGACTTCGTCACAGACCATTACTGGATGGCTGACAATGCCCCCGGATGGGCGCAGCTTTCCCCTGCTCGGCCCTGGAATAAAGCCCTACGCGGCCACGGCGTGTTGGGTCAGGTTTGCAATCTGCGGCTCGACCAGACGCGCCAGATCTGCCCACGCCATCCGCACCAGTTCGCGATGCGTTCCTGCCGTGAACGTGATCTCCTCTTGCACAGCCAGACTCGCGTCGGCGTAGACCGGCATATCGTAGAGATTACCGAAAGGAGGCATGGCTCCGGTTTCGCAATCCGGAAACGCGTTTTGGAACTCCTGCTCGGTGGCCAGTTCGACAATTTCGGCGCCCGCAAGAGAACGCAACAGGCTGAGGTCGACGTGCAGCGACGCCGGAACTACGGCCATTGCCAAAACGCCATCGACCTTCACGACTACGGTTTTGGCCAGTTTTTTGCCTGACAGATGCACCAGGGCCGCGATGCCCTGCGCGGTGTAGGCAACCGAATGCGAGATGATCAGATATTTGACGTGGTTCGCGTCCAGATATTCACGCAGCTTGGAGAGCGGCATAAGACCTCCTCGAGGAAGGACCGGAATTGAGGGGCCCGTCGGTTTTGTCTGGCGAAATCTTATTGCGAAAAGGAAAAGCCGTGCCGTGATCGGGATCACCACGTTGATTGTGGCTGGCCAGCGGTCGTCATCGGCGGACTTAAGCCAACGACCGAAGACTGAAGGCCGACCGACGCCAACGAGTCAGAAGGCCGGACTCACAACTCGGGGCTAGCGACTGTTTCAGTACTTCACAATCGCCGCAAACGACTTGGCATCGAGCGAGGCGCCGCCGACCAGCGCTCCGTCGATTTCTTCCTGCCCCATGAGGGCGGAAGCGTTTTCCGGCTTCACCGACCCACCGTAGAGAATGCGCAAGTTGGAAGCAAATTCTTCGCCGAAGATCCGGCTCGCCTCATGGCGAATGACGGCGTGCGCCTCGGCCGCGATTTCCGGCGTCGCCGTCTTGCCGGTTCCGATCGCCCACACCGGCTCGTAAGCGACCACCAGCTTGGCCGCTTTTTTCGCGGAGATGGAGTGAAATGCCCGCGTGCACTGGCGGCGCAGCACGTCGTCGGTCGCGCCCGCTTCGCGCTCTTCCAGAACTTCTCCCACGCAGCAGATGGGGGTAAATCCGGCCTCCAGCGCCGTTTTCAGGCGCAGGTTGACCGTGTCATCGGTCTCGCCGAAATACTGGCGCCGTTCCGAGTGGCCGATGATGACGTGGTGAATGCCGAGCGCCACCAGTTGCACAACGGAAGTTTCGCCGGTGAAAGCTCCTTCCTCTTTCCAATGCACGTTCTGCGCACCGACGGCGACATTCGATCCCTTGGCCGATTCCAGCGCAGCCGGCAAATCGAGAAACGGCGGGCAGACGACGATTTCGTCCCGCGTGTGATCGCTGACCAGCGGCAGGAAGTCGCGGAAAAAATCGCGAGTCTGGTCGGGAGTTTTGTACATCTTCCAGTTGGCGGCGATAACTTTCGTTCTCATGAAGAGGCCTTTTCGAGTTTGAATGGAATCAGTGGATCTGATTGGTGCAACTTTTCCGCGGCGTGTTCGAAAGCGCGCACGGTCGAGACATCAAAAAGAACGAAGCGGCAGAGCTTGACGTGCTTCGTCGAGCGAAGCGCTTCCATTGAAGATGAGAGTGCGATCGGAGCGGCTTCGTTCACCGGATATCCGTAAGCGCCGGTCGAAATCGCGGGAAACGAAATCGAAGCGAGTCCGTATTCGTCGGCGAGGCGGATCGATTCGAGATGGCAGCTGGCCAGCGTTTCGTTCTCGCGATGATTGCCGTCGCGGAAAACCGGCCCCACCGTGTGAATCACATGCTTGACTCGAAGATTCCCGCCGGTAGTGATGACGGCATTTCCCGCCGCGAGCCGGCCAATCTTGCTCACGATCTGGCGGCATTCCGCAAGAATCGCGGGACCTCCCGCGCGATGAATCGTCCCATCCACGCCGCCTCCGCCGAGCAGCGAGGAATTGGCCGCATTCACGATTGCGTCAGTAGTTTCAGCGGTGAGGTCGGCCGGGCCGACGATCTCCAGAGTCTTGCCATCACCGATGCCCATGCGTACGGCAAAATCAGGCATAGCCGCCTCCGCGAATGCCGCTGCCCCCCGCACGACTACCCGTACAGATTTTTCCTGCCATCATTTTCCGATTCTCTTTGCCACAAACTCGACGTATTTCGTGAACTCTTCGGGCTTGCCGGGCGGGGCGAGTTCGAATTTCTCCGTCACGGAGTCTGGACCGAGCCGCGTGTAAGTCATCCGGGCACGAGTGCCCGATGGCGCTGCATCGCTCAGGAACTGAATTGAATCCTGCAAGACCGTCACGGTGTAGCGGATCACGTGAACTTCATTGTCGAAGAAGATGGCATGCAGGGAACCATCAGACGGTTCGCGATAGATATAGAGCACGTCATCGTGCGAAAACGCCGCGCGTTGTTGGCTGGCTGGGTATTCCAGATGCACGGTGCGCTTCAGCACCGTCCCATTCAGGTCAGGCTCAAACGTACATCTTCCAGTCGTGGCTTGGCCCGGATGTCCGCCCCCGGACCACGTCCATTCGCCGAGAAGAAAATCGAAATCCTTCCATGGGTTGGAGGGCTGCTGGGCGTTGGCCGACGAAATGATCGCTAGCAGAAAGGCTGCGAGCGCTGTTTTAAGCCTCATCGTTCACCTCGCGCCTAATCGGACCTTACTTCTTTTCTGTCAGCACTTCCACGCCCGGCAATTTCTTGCCTTCCAGAAATTCCAGCGACGCGCCGCCGCCGGTCGAAATGTGCGTGATTCGGTCGGCCACGTTGGCGGCTTTCACCGCGGCCACGGAATCTCCGCCGCCAACGATCGAAGTCGCGCCGACATTCTCAGCCACCGCACGCGCGATCTTGAACGTGCCCTTGGAAAATCCCGGGACTTCAAAAACGCCCATCGGCCCATTCCACACAATCGTGCGCGCCCGAGAAATTTCCTCGGTGAAGAGCTCGATGGTTTTCGGTCCGATATCGAGCGCCATCTTGTCAGACGGAATGGGCTGCCCTTCGCCCACTTGCTGAATCACCGCATTGGCTTCCGGCTTCATTGCAACCACATGATCCACCGGCAACAGGAACTTCAGGTTGCGCTTCTTCGCCTCGGCCAGCAGGTTCTTCGCAAGGTCCATCCTGTCGGCCTCCACCAGAGACTTGCCCACTTCCTGCCCCTGCGCCTTGAGGAAGGTGTAGGCCATCCCTCCGCCGATGATCAGCGCATCGACTTTGTTCATCAGATTCTCGATGACGCCGATCTTGTCGCTGACCTTCGCCCCGCCCAGAATCGCCACAAACGGCTTTTCCGGATGCTCCAGCGCCGAGCCCAGGTATTTCAATTCCTTTTC
>JASHQK010000081.1 GCA_030039195.1 Candidatus Sulfotelmatobacter sp. | reverse complement strand
TGGATCGGCGGAAGAAGTGCTGTTGCTCGATCCGGAAAAAGATGTTTTTGCCAACCCGCAAGAGCAGGTGCGGCTGTTTGAGCAATTCCGCAATACCGGCCGTCTCGACGGCATGGACGTGAAATGGAAGCGGAAAGACGGCAGCCCGATCACGGTGCGAATCAGCGGACGCGCCGTGGCCAGCGAAGATGAGCCGGCCGATGTGCTGGAGGCCATCGCCGAAGATGTGACGGAACGGCGGGCGCTCGAGGAACAGTTCCGGCAGGCGCAGAAAATGGAGGCTGTGGGGCGGCTGGCCGGCGGAGTCGCCCACGACTTCAACAATCTGCTCATGGTCATCAGCGGATATGCGGAAGTCATTCTGTCGAAGCTGGAGATCGACGATCATCTGGCGGAGAAGGCTCGCGCCATTCAGCAGGCGGCCGACCGGGCCACGACTCTCACGCGGCAATTGCTGGCCTTCAGCCGCAAGCAGCTGCTGGAATTGAAAGTTGTGGATGTCAATGCGATCGTGTCTGACATGGAGCGCCTGTTGCGTCCGCTGATTGGCGAAAACGTGGAGCTGGTGGCGAAGCTCGCTCCCGATGCCGGTTACACCCGGGCCGATGCCGGACAGCTGGAACAAGTGCTGATGAACTTGGTGGTCAATGCCAAAGACGCCATGCCCAATGGCGGCACGCTTACCATTCAAACCGAAAATATTCTGCTCGGCGACAGTCCGCGCCGGGGGCAAACCTTCATTCGTCCGGGCAGTTACGTGATGCTCTCGGTCAGCGATACAGGCATGGGCATGGACAAGGAAACGCAGTCGCGAATCTTCGAGCCTTTTTTCACGACGAAAGAAAAAGGCAAAGGCACCGGGCTCGGGCTGTCGACTGTCTACGGCATCGTCAAACAGAGCGGTGGATATGTCATGGTGCAGAGCGATCTCGGCCGCGGCAGCACATTCCAGATCTACCTGCCACATGTGGAAGGCAGAGCCGAGAAACACGCAGCGCCGGCCGCGCGCGCCGCAGTCGGCGGTACAGAAACCATCCTTCTGGTTGAAGACGAGGAGTCGGTCCGGCAGCTGGTGCGCGACACGCTGGAATCGAAGGGATACAAAGTGGTCGAGGCAGAAAACGGCGAAAGCGGAATGAAAGCCGCCGTCCGGCACGAAGGCAAGATCGACCTTATCATTACCGATGTCGTCATGCCGGGGATGGGCGGCCGCGAGATGGCCGAGGAAATTGTAAAAAAACGGCCCGGAACGAAAGTTCTCTTTCTCTCGGGCTACGCCGAAGATGCGATCCTCAGCGACGGAGGCTTCGACAACGCCACAGCCTTCCTACAGAAGCCCTTCACGCTGCAGAATCTTTCCCGCAAAGTTCGCGAAGTCCTGGGATAAACTCCAATCAAGTGAGGTTCGGCCAGTTTCCGAGACGGCCATGCAACTTTTTTCTGATCTTCGCGTCCTATAAGAAAATGGTTGGGGCATTGTTTTGCCGTCTGGGGGAGTCATGCTGATCAGAAAGTCAGAAGGTATTTGTTCGTCTGAGATCACGCCGAAGAGCTTGTATTTGAATCGCCGCAAATTTCTGGCGAGAGCGGCACTGGCGGGAGCCGCAGCCGCAACCGCCTGGCGAATGCGCGAGCTCGGTTCCCCGGTCACGCGAGTACTGGCCGGAAACAAGATCAACGGAATCCAGAAGAGCCCATTCAGCACAACCGAGACCATCACTCCCTATCAGGACGTCACGCATTACAACAACTACTACGAGTTCTCGACCGACAAAGAGGGGCCGGCGGAGCTGGCCAAGAATTTTCGTACGCGGCCGTGGAAAGTGAAAATCGAGGGCGCGGTAGAGAAGAAGCTGGAGCTCGACGTCGACGAGATCATCAAGATGGCGCCGCCGGAGGAGCGCATCTATCGGCACCGTTGCGTGGAGGGATGGTCCATTGTTGTGCCCTGGATCGGATTTTCGCTGAGCGAACTCATCAAGAAGGTGAATCCGACCAGCAAGGCGAAGTTCGTCGAATTCACCACGCTTTATGATCTGAACCAAATGCCGGGTGAGCGGCGGGATGTGCTGGAGTGGCCTTACGTGGAAGGCTTGCGCATGGATGAAGCCATGCATCCGCTGGCCCTGCTCTGTTTTGGCATGTACGGAGAGGACTTGCCCAATCAGGATGGAGCGCCGCTGCGCATGGTGCTGCCGTGGAAATATGGCTTCAAGAGCGCGAAGGCGATTGTGCGAATTCGTTTCACCGAGAAGCAGCCGATGAATACCTGGAACATCAGCGCTCCGCAGGAGTACGGGTTCTACGCGAATGTGAATCCGCATGTGGATCATCCGCGCTGGAGTCAGGCCAAGGAACGGCGGCTGGGCGAATTCTTCAAGCGTCCGACATTGATGTTTAACGGCTACGATCAGGTCGCGAGTTTGTATAACGGAATGGATTTGAGGAAAAACTTTTAAGACAGACATCAGGGACCAGAGGTCAGGGGCCAGTACCCCGCGCAGCATTGGATGCAACTTCGTTACATCAAACCCGTCGTTTTTTTGGCCTGCCTGGGCCCGGTCGCGAGCCTGACCTGGCGCGGATTCCACGCGGAACTGGGCGCCAATCCTATTGAAGCGATCACGCACGGCACTGGCGATTGGACCCTGAGATTTCTGCTAATCACGCTGGCCGTCAGCCCTCTGCGCAAGATCACGCGGCAGTATTGGCTGATCGGCTTCCGGCGCATGTTCGGCCTGTTCGCGTTTTTCTACGGCTTCCTGCATCTGATGACCTACGTCTGGCTCGACAAATTTTTCGACGTGCACGAGATGCTGCACGACATTGCCAAGCGTCGGTTTATTACCGCGGGAATGACCGCGTTTGCGCTGATGATTCCGCTGGCGTTGACTTCCACGAAGTGGGCGATTCGCAAGCTCGGAGGCCGGCGCTGGCAAAACCTGCACCGGCTGATCTACGCGAGCGCAGCGGCTGGCGTGATCCATTACATCTGGCTGGTAAAGGCGGACCTGCGCAAGCCGCTGGAGTACGGCGCCGTACTCGCGGCTCTGCTCGTCTACCGGTTCGTGGATTGGAGCGTATCGAAGGCCAAATCGGCTCCGGGTTCTGTTCCCGCCAAAATGGTGTCGGGCGACTGATTCTTTCGCCCACTCGCCGAATCATTCCCATATTCACACTGCAACCTCTGACTTTTGCCAAAAATTCACACACGCCTGATTGTCACCGGGCGAGTTCGGGGCATAGGCTATTTCGAGGAGTGAATTATGAGCACGATCGAAGCAACTGCCCCAGCCGAAATTCAGGAACTGACTCCATACGCGCCCACCCGCTCCACCATTCAAGGAAAGCCCCTCAGCGATGAGGAATTGCGTAAGACGGAAATCTACTGGCGAGCCTGCAATTATCTCAGCCTCGGAATGATTTACCTGCAGGAGAATGCGCTGCTCACCGAACCGCTGAAACCCGAACAAATCAAGAACCGTCTGCTCGGCCACTGGGGCTCGAGTCCTGGCCTGTCTTTCATTTATGTCCATCTAAACCGGCTCATCAAGAAATTCGATCTCGACATGATTTTTCTCGCCGGTCCGGGACACGGCGCTCCGGGCGTTTTGGGGCCGACATATCTGGAAGGAACGTATTCGGAGATTTATCCGGAGAAAAGCCTGGATCCCGAGGGCTTGCGCGAGTTTTTCAAACAATTCTCCTTTCCCGGCGGCATCGGCAGCCACTGCACGCCTG
Source organism: Candidatus Sulfotelmatobacter sp. (assembly GCA_030039195.1). Classification (GTDB taxonomy): domain Bacteria; phylum Acidobacteriota; class Terriglobia; order Terriglobales; family Acidobacteriaceae; genus Sulfotelmatobacter. The sequence continues at coordinate 4,786 of JASHQK010000081.1, read as the reverse complement.
AGACTCCGGGATCGATCCATGAAGGCGGAGAACTGGGCTACGTGCTTTCGCATGCCTGCGGGGCGGCGTTTGACAACGCTGATTTGATCGTAGCCGCTGTGGTCGGCGATGGCGAATCGGAAACCGGCCCGCTGGCGACCTCCTGGCACATCAACAAATTCCTGAATCCGGCGCGTGACGGCGCGGTTCTGCCCATCCTGCATCTGAACGGCTACAAGATCGACAATCCCACCCTGCTGGCGCGAATTTCGCATGAGGAATTGGAAAATCTTTTCCGCGGATATGGCTGGACGCCATATTTCGTGGAAGGTTCCGACATCGACGATATGCATCAGGCCATGGCGGCGACGGTGGAACACTGCATTCAGGAAATTCGCGAGCATCGGCATCGAGCGCGCAATCAAGGCGAATGGAGGCGTCCCCGCTGGCCGATGATTGTGCTGCGCTCGCCCAAAGGATGGACGGCGCCGCGTCAGATCGAAGGCCATTTCCTGGAGGGATTCTGGCGCGCGCATCAAGTCCCACTGCCGGCGGCGAAAACTGATCCGGTGCAGCTTCGCACTCTGGAGAAGTGGATGCGCGAGCAGAAGCCGGATCCATTTTTCGATAGCGAGGGCAAACTCGCTTCGGTTTTCCGCGAACTCGCTCCGACCGGCACACGCCGCATGAGCGCGAATCCGCATGCCAACGGAGGACGGCTGAAGAAATCGCTGCGGCTGCCCGATTTCCGCAATTATGCGAATCCCACAGAGAAGCCGGGCAAGTTGCTGGCGGAAAACACGCGGCCATTGGGAAAGATGCTGGCCGATGTCATGACTATGAATTCCCACAATTTCCGGGTATTCGGTCCCGATGAGACGACTTCCAACAAGCTCGACGCCCTTTATTCGGTAACCAAGAAGTTCTGGATCGAAGATCGCTTCCCCGAAGACAACGACGGAGGGAATCTTGCGCCCGACGGCCGTGTCATCGAAATGCTCAGCGAACACACGCTGGAAGGCATGCTCGAGGGCTACCTGCTGACGGGGCGACACGGCTTCTTTTCATCCTACGAAGCATTCGTGCACATCATCGATTCGATGTTCAACCAATACGCCAAATGGCTGGAGATCTGTAACCATCTCTCCTGGCGCGACGCGGTTGCGTCGCTGAATCTGCTGATCACCTCCACCGTGTGGCGGCAGGATCACAACGGTTTCACGCATCAGGACCCGGGATTCCTGGATGTGGTGGTCAACAAGAGCGCGCGGGTGACGCGCATCTATCTGCCGCCGGATGTGAACTGCCTGCTGTCGGTGGCCGATCATTGTTTGCGCAGCCAGAACTATGTCAACGTGATCGTGTCAGACAAGCAGAAGCATCTGCAGTATCTGAACATGGAGCAGGCCATCATTCACTGCACGAAAGGTATCGGCATTTGGGATTGGGCGAGCAACGACGAGCAAGGCGAGCCCGACGTGGTCATGGCCTCGGCCGGCGACATTCCTACGCAAGAAGCCTTGGCTGCGAATGCCCTGCTGCGCAAGGAATTTCCGGACTTGAAGATCCGGTTCATCAATGTCGTCGACCTGTTCAAATTGCAGCCCACCAGCGAGCATCCGCATGGACTGCCGGATCGCGACTTCGATTCGCTGTTCACGGTCGACAAGCCGGTGATGTTCAATTTCCATGGATATCCGCAGCTGATTCATCGCCTGGCCTATCGCCGCACCAATCATCACAACATTCACGTGCGCGGCTACAAGGAGCAGGGCAACATCAACACGCCGCTGGAACTGGCGATCAACAACAACGTCGACCGCTTCAGCCTGGCCATGGATGTGGTCGATCGCGTGCCGCGCCTGCAGAAAATCGGAGGACACGCGAAGGAGAGATTTTTGAATCAGCAGATCGAGTGCCGGAATTACGCGCATCAGTTCGGCATCGATAAGCCGGACGCGTCGGACTGGACCTGGCCGTACTAAGTCTACTGGGCTGCGGATGGTCCCGTTCGCTACACCCGGGCTTGCGCGACGCCAATGAGCCCGTAGTACTCTGGCGAGGGCCTGCCGGCTTTGAGTCCCAGGCTCTGTGGGAGTGGGACCTTGCTTTGTATGTACTTCAGATAAGCCTTGAGCAACGCGGTTACAACCGAAGAAGGACTCTTGAAGGAAGGTAATCGTCCCGAATAAACGTTGGCCAGGTCCACGACCAGGGCGAGGATGCCAAGCTGGCTCACAAAGGATCTGTAGGGCGGCGCGGGCGACACATTGATCTTGTATTCGACATCGCAAGTCGTGGCTCCCAGGTCGGTCTCATCCCAGGAAAATGAGAATACCGCCATGCCATCCTGACCGGTGACGATGTGAGGATTTACCCAGGGCGCCCCGGTTTCCTTGAAAATCTGGAGCAGCCCTCCCTCTCCCTTTGATCTGAGTGCTCCCAAACCGACGAGAGCCCCGCCTACCGGCTTGGCAGATTGGGCATCCATAACATTAACAATCAGCAGACCTCGACTCATGTAAGCCTCTCCACCGGCAAATGACCATCACCTAGGTAAGCGTGGAATCATAGGAAAAACTGGCACGTGTCTCTGTGGAAATCTACGGAACACCTGCGACCAAGAAAACGCAACGCGCTTTTCGCAGCCTGAAGCTTTCCGTCAGGCGCAAGCCGGCGCTTAGGAGGGGTGTGGCACGCCTTCGATCACGCGCACCGTGTCACGGGCGATGAGGAGTTCCTCGTCGGTAGGAATCGCGTAGGCCAGCAGCTTCGAGTCTGCGGTTGAGATCAGACCTTCGCGGCCGATCAGCTCCTGATTCTTGGCCGCATCGAGACGAAGGCCGGCCCACTCCATTCCTTGGCAGATGCGCGCGCGCACGTCGGGAGAATTTTCTCCAATTCCGCCGGTGAAAACGATCGCGTCCGCGCCGTTCATTGCGGCCAGAAACGCTCCAATATATTTTTTCGCGCGGTAGCAGAAAATTTCGATTGCCAGCCGCACGCGCCGGTCGTCGTGCTCTTTCAACTCGGCCTGCAGTTCGCGCATGTCATTGGTCAGGCCGGAGACGCCGAGCAATCCGGATTGCGTATTGAGCAAGGTTTCCACTTCCGACGCCGACATGCCTTCTTTCCGGCCAATCACGCCCACGATGGCCGGATCGAGATCCCCCGAGCGCGTACCCATGACGAGGCCTTCCAGCGGCGTCATGCCCATCGACGTGTCGATGGAAGATCCAGCTTTGATTGCGCAGGCGGAACAGCCGTTTCCCAGATGAAAAGTAATGATGTTGGTCTGCTGCCGCGTAAGGCCGCGCAAGGCGCGATAGCGGAAGGCGACGTAGCGATGAGAAGTTCCGTGGAATCCGTAGCGGCGCACGCGATGCCGCCGGTAAAGATGGTAAGGAACCGCGTAGAGATAAGCCTGCTCGGGAATGGTGTGATGAAAAGCCGTGTCGAAGACCGCGACCTGGGGAACATCTTTGCCGAAGATTTCGCGCGCCGCCGTGATGCACTTAATGTTGTTAGGATTGTGTAGGGGCGCGAGATCGATGCAATCCTCGATTCCCTTCAGTACCTGATCGTCGATGCGAGCCGATTCTTTGAACTGTTCGCCGCCGTGCACCACGCGATGTCCGACCGCATGAATGTCGGTGCTGCTCTTGATTTCATGAATGCCGGACTGATCGGAGGCGATGTAACGAACCAGATATTCGAGTGTGGCCGGTAGATCGCGCAATGAGGCAGTAAGCGTTCGACTGGGCTCGGCGCGATATTGAATGCGGATAATCGCCTCGCCGCCAATATCCTCGACTTCGCCGCGACAGATGCGATCGTCCTGGTATTGCTTGATTCGCTCCAGGTCGGTGGCAATCACCTGGAATTTCAGGCTGGAACTTCCGGAGTTCAAAACCAGCACGTTCATTGCGGCGCCGCTCCTGTTCAACTTGATTCAAGATAAGCGCTGCACGAGTGGGACGGCAAGCGAGCCAGATGCAATGGTCAATTGCAAATTGAGTGTTTCTTAGGGCTGCGGTTTCGGCAAGAATCGGGGATTTGAGCGTAATGGGGATGTTTCAGCGGCTAACGCATCAGCGTAATGACGCGGCCCCATTTATCCATTTCGCAGCCACACTTTTCACACGTCCATCCACCCCAGAGCGCCTGTCCCAGTGATTTCGGTTGCCGCACGCCTCGCGGCGTCGGAAAACCGCAAGCGGGACAGTTCACAGGTTTCGTATTTATACCCCATCGATCCTTCGTGATCGTGCCAAGTGCGATCAACAGGATGCCGAGCAGGAGAATCGGGCCCATGACGATCAATACTCTTTTTGCAACTTGGCCGGGACGAATATGGGGAGCACGATGTCTAACAGCACATAAAGCAAACCTAGCAGCAGGGAGTTTGCGACTGTGCGCCTCATAGGACTGCGAGAAGGGGGACCGTAATCTTCGGGAGCCGATTGGATCAGGGGCAGAGGAGTCCGAAGTGATGCCCCGCAGTTCGCGCAGAAAATGCGGCCGGCATCGGCATGAACGCCGCATTTCGTGCAGGTGATCCCAGCGACCGTGCTCCCCCAATGGACCTTCATCGAACCCAATCATACGCTCTGTGTGCGACAACTGTCGTAAGCAGGCCTCTACACTCAAGGTCCCGCCGATGAGTGAGCGCTACACCGCGATTACGGAAGTAGTGAAGAGCAACAGTGGGGAGAACACCGGCCCGAGTCTGAGCGTCATGCGGCGGAAATGGAGTAACTAATTCTCCCCAGGCGCGAATGCCAGCAGGACATTTCCGCCGATGGCG
>JASHQK010000080.1 GCA_030039195.1 Candidatus Sulfotelmatobacter sp. | reverse complement strand
ATCATCCAGTCGGGATTCGTAATGACGCGCACGGCGTCGAGGCCGTCGCGCTGTTCGACCAGCGTCAGCAGGCCGTTATCGGGAAGCACGAAATATTGTCCGCGCTTGGAGTGAGCCACAATGGCCTTGCGCGAGCTGCCCACCCCGGGATCGATCACCACCACGAAAACCGTGTCCGCAGGAAAGTAAGGCGTTGCGCCGTAGAGAAACCGCGCGCCGTCGAGGATTGAAAAAGGTGTGACCTGGTGCGTGAGATCGACGATGCGCACGTCGGGCATGATCGAATACATCACGCCGCGGCAGAGCGCGACCGAGTCGTCGACGAGGCCGAAATCGGTCATGAACACGATCGTGGGCGGATATTTCTGCGCCGGCGGGTTCTGAGCCTGGAGCAGGGCCGCCGTGGCCAGAAAGAAAACGATGAGTGCACTGGTGAGACTTTTCAGGGCGGAGCTGGGCTCGACTCGCGATGCGTTCATGTGTTTGCCTCGACAGAAATGGTTTGCGCCTTACGCTACCGTAATCTCGCGGCGCGTGTGAGGGAGAGATTCTATATGAGCGCTGAGCCTCGTCGAAATCCTTAAGAGAACGCCCCTCGGCATTCAAGAAACTGGCGAGTAATAGGGATCCTTCGACTGCGTAGGCGATTCGCTTTCGCGAGTCGCCGACTCCGCTCAGGATGACAGTGACCAGGGCCCTTGGCTGGCTAAGCGAGAATTAGCGGTTGGCTGATTGCTCTATCCCGAGCAGCGTTTTCTTGCGTTCGATGCCCCAGCGATAGCCGCCGAGGGCGCCATCTTTGCGAACAACCCGATGACAGGGAATCGCGACGGCGACTGGATTCGTCGCGCAGGCGCGAGCGACGGCGCGTGTAGATGTGGGCCGGCCGATCGCACGGGCGACCTGGTTGTAAGACCGTGTGGCGCCGAATGGGATCGACTGCAGATACTTCCAGACGCGCCGCTGAAACGCCGTGGCGCGAATGTCGAGAGGCAGAGAGGAATCGGCCGCCTTACCGTCCAGCTGCCTGAGGAGCGCATCACTCCAGGCTTGCAGTCCGCTCCCGTCGGCCTTGCGAGTGGCGAAGGGAAATTCGCGTTTCAAACCTTCGAGCAGTTCGCTGTCGGTGTCGGCAAACTGGATCGCACAGATGCCGCGGTCGGTGGCGGCGATCAGCATGCGTCCGAGCGGCGAATCGGCAATGGCATAACGGATAGTGGCAGCAATCGCGCCGCGCCGGTATTTGTCGGGAGTCATGCCGAGGTGCGACGCAGTGCGCTCGTAAAGGCGGCTGCTGGAGCCATATCCGGCGTCATACATGGCACGGGTGACGTTTTTGCCCGATTGCAAATTGTGCTTCAGCAACCGCAGCCGGCAAGAGTCCGCGTATTCGCGCGGAGTAACGCCCAGCACCGCCTTGAAGCGCCGCTGCAGATGGTACGGACTTTGATGAAACTCCTTGCCCAGGCGCGCGAGCGTAACGGGCTCATCCAGATGCTGTTCGATGAAGCGGCAGATGGCTTTCGCAGTCTCGGCCTGGCCGTTTCCGCTGAGTGCTTTCGGACGGCAGCGCAGGCAGGGGCGATATCCGGCGCGCTCAGCCTGCTCCGGACGGGCGAAAAACTCTACATTTCCTCGGCGTGGGCGACGGGACGGGCACGATGGCCGGCAATACACGCCGGTGGTTGAGACGGCAAAAACGAATTCGCCGTCGCGAGCTGCATCGCGCGCGAGAACAAAGTGCCAGCGCGGATCGTCTTCGGTGTGCCGCGATGGTTCGGCGGTGGAAACGGTGCGTGGCATCGGATCGAGGCCTTCCTCTGAAAGTATGGCATTCATGGTTGTCATGGGGAAAGCGTAGAACGTGGGCGGTAGGAGGAACTATCCGAATATTGCTGGCAAAGTGAAATAAAGAGTTCCCGCGGGCGAGGCGCCTGCGCCAGACGGGCCAACGTTGACACTCTGCGGCTCGCTTGTAGAATAGGGGTGCAGGTCTACCGATCCGGCAGCGAGTAAGCTGCCGCTGCATCTGAAGTCCACTTGCCATCGTGGCGGAATTGGCAGACGCGCATGGTTCAGGTCCATGTACCGGCAACGGTGTGGGGGTTCGAGTCCCTTCGATGGCACCAAGATTTCGACAGATTTTCTTAGCCTGAGGTCCCTCGCTGCGCTCGTGATTTCGGCGCGCGGCTCAGACGCCGCGCAAAACGCCTCAAGTTCGAGTCCCTTCGATGGCACCAAGATTTAGACAGATTTTCTTAGCCTGAGGTCCCTCGCTGCACTCGGGATTTCGGCGCGCGGCTCAGACGCCGCGCAAAACGCCTCAAGTTCGAGTCCCTTCGATGGCACCAGTAGGTCAGTACCCAGTTGTCAGTTCCCAGTTACCACGGTTCAACTCTGACCCCTCGCTCGACAGCTTGGAACTTTCGCGGCTGATTAGAAGGAGAGAAAGAGCGCAGAAATCTGTTCACGTGGTGCCCTTCGCCGGTCATTCCAAGTACTCCTATACAGAAACATAGAAATGGGGCACAATCTACCGTGAACGGAGGCCCGTCCGCTTGAAAATTTCGCAGAAAGGATTGTATGCGCTGCAAGCGACGATGACGTTGGCGCGGCGCCATCAGCAGGGTGCGATCAAGATCAGAGACATCGCCGCCGAGAGCAACCTGCCGGAGAAGTTTCTGGAATTGATCCTGCTGGAGATGAAGAATGCACGCATTGTTGACAGCGTGCGCGGAGCGCGGGGAGGCTACCGGCTGCGACGAGATCCGGACCAGATTCCGCTCGCCGAAATCATCCGCCTGATTGATGGTCCGCTGGCGCCGCTGGGCGACGCCGAGCAACTGCGTGGACTCATCGCTAAAGACGCCGATCACCGGGCGCTGTACGAAGTGTTTCTTGCCGTGCGGGACGCGGCCGCAAAAATTCTGGAGCACACCACGATTGCCGACCTTGTTCAGACTGGGGACGGGAAGAAACACAGAGTCCCGGACGCCCAGAAAAGAAGCAAGCTCTCTCCCCATAAGACGGCCCACCCTGCATGAACGGGAATGCGGAAGTACGATTCGCATAGTCGAAAACCCGCACCAAATGGCCCCTTCGCTTGATTTTCACAGTCCTACAGCTACGACATGTGGCTCGCTGCTCCATTGGCCTGGATCGATGCCTCGCCTCAAATTGCCGGTTTAGCGCGGCTTTTACAAAAGCCTTGCAGCGCATTTGCACAAAATCCGGTCATCGGCCTGTGGACGGGCTGCACTCGATTGAAAAAACAGTACTTACAAATCTGTATTTTTGATTGACTTCAAGAATAGAAGGAGTAAAAAGACAATCGTTCTTTGACAGCTTCTTAAATTTTTCCGGTTGGTGCGGCGTCCGGGGCTCAAGCTGAAGTCACTTTCTTTGCCGTAAGGCGAGGAAGGAGGGCCAGCAAGGGTCTATAGCAAAGCGCTGGTCGAGGAGAACGAAGAAGAAATGTCGAAGGCAAGATAGAGTTCCGAGGCGCAGGATAGGTTTATCCGGTTGGCGGTGAGCCCGGAGCCCAAGCAGAGATCGCGCGCAGCAACCCCGCAAGGGAAGCCGCGAGAGCAGGTCGAGCAAGGGTCAAACGCGAGCTACTGGCCGAGACGAATGGATCCTGCACCACCTCGGAACTCTTAATTTTTTCTGCCGGTTTCAACACAAAATCCCCCCGCCGCTTTCTCCTCGATTTGGTTCCTCCCCGACGACAGTTTTCGAAGTTTCCAAGTTTCAGAGCTGAAAGCCTGCGTTCAAGGCACGTTTTCACTGACTTCTTCGGAACGCGCGCTCTCGTTGCCTCGAACATCGACCGCAGACACTGAATAGAAGTAGGTTTTTCCTGGGTTTACCGTTGTGTCGCGGTACGCCAGCGTCTTGACGAGTTCTGCATTCAGCTTCACAGACTCGCTTCCTTCTGTGTGCCGGTATACGTTGTATCCGGCCAGATCCGCATCGGTGTCCGGGGCCCAGATCAGGTCGATGTACGGCGGTTGCCCCGGTCCCGAATAGACAGCCTGCAAGCCGGAAGGCACTGCCGGCGGGAAAATGTCGTTGGCAAAAACTCTTGCTTCGGGCAAGTCCTCGCCCGGGATTTCGACGGCAGGCTTGTTCTCCCGCGGAATCAGCGTCACGGGATCGACGCGGTACTCGTAGGTCTTTTCCCATTCGATGGTTGAGTCGGTGAATGTAAGAGTGCGATCCGGGCTGGCCGGTACCTCGCCAACGAGAGTGGCCTGCGCGGCTCCTTCCCACCGACGATACAGGCGATAAACATAATGCAAGGCCGGCGCGGGCTGAGCCGGGGCCTGGTTCGTCCATCGCAGGACGACCCCTTGCGCGGTGACGGTTGCACTCAGGTCAGCGGGAGCGGGAAGGGTGCGAATCAACGGGATTCGTACTTGATTGGAGAGCCCAGCGCCTTTGTGATCAGGATTGAGCACTTCGACGGCATAGGTCGCGTAGGCGTCGGGATTGTCGCTCAGGATCGTGGTTGGAAGCGTGTCAGTGTAAGACTCCGGAACTTTCGGTCCAGTAGATTTTTTCCCTATGGTCTTTTTCTCCTTCGATTGGCTGGGCGCCGTTTCTGCCGAGGCCTGGCCCACGGGAGTTCCACACTCAGTCAATTCCGGCTGCAACCCGCGGCAGATCTCAGTGGGTCCAAGCCTCCGAATCCCTTGCCGATCAGTGGTAACGGTGGGGATGGTCCAGGTCAGCGTGACGCTGTTGCCCTTACGCGTGGCACGAAGATCGTCGGGAGGCTTGGGCAGATTCAGAGAGGGCGGTTGCGGAGGGCCAAGATTGGCGCAGGCGGTGAAAACAAGCGGCGCCGCGACCAGCCAGCTTCGGATGTCAACTTTCATGCGGAAGACGACAGAGTACCAGAAAGGACAAAACCACAGGGGACACAGGGAGCTACACAGCAATTCCTCTGTGAACTCTGTGTCCTTCGTGGTGAGAGATTTGTCTTACAGGATGTACCGGCTCAGGTCTTGATCCTTCACGATGTCGCTGAGCATTTTTCGGACGTAGTCAGCGTCGACGGTGATCTGCTGGCCCTTTTTCTCTGGCGCATCGAAGCTAAGCTCGTCGAGTACGCGCTCCATGATCGTGTGCAGACGGCGGGCACCGATATTTTCCGTGCTTTCGTTCACCCGAAAGGCAAAATGCGCAATCTCATCCAGCGCCTCGGGGGTGAACTCCAGCTTCACGCCTTCGGTTTCGAGCAGCGCGGTGTATTGCTTCACGAGTGACGATTTCGGTTCGGTCAGAATGCGCACGAAGTCTTCCATCGTGAGCGACTGCAGTTCGACGCGAATGGGAAAACGTCCCTGTAGTTCCGGAATCAGGTCGCTCGGCTTGGAAACGTGAAATGCTCCCGCGGCGATGAAGAGAATGTGATCAGTGCGCACCATGCCATAGCGCGTATTGACGGTCGTGCCTTCTACAATCGGCAGGATGTCGCGCTGCACGCCTTCGCGGGAAACATCAGGCCCGTGGCCGCCTTCGCGGCCGGCAATTTTGTCGATTTCATCGAGAAACACGATGCCGGCGTTCTCCACCCGATCGATCGCAACACGCGTGACCTGATCCATGTCGATCAGGCGCTGTTCTTCTTCCTGAATCAGATATTCGAAGGCCTCGTTGACCTTCATCTTCCGCTTCTTCGTCCGCTGCCCGAAGATGTTCGGCAACATGTCTTTGATGTTGACGTCCATCTCCTCTACGCCCTGATTCGAGATGATTTCGAAGGACGGGAAATTGCGCTCGCGAACGTCGATCTCGACCATGCGCTCATCGAGCTTGCCTTCGCGTAATTGCTGGCGCAGCTTTTCGCGAGTGCGGCTGGAAGATTCGGCGAGAGCGGTGCTGCCGTCGATCACCACTCCGCCGGCAGTCGAAGTCGTGTCCGGACGGGGTGGAGGCGACGGCGGAAGCAGGATGTCGAGCAGCCGCTCTTCGGCGTTGAGTTCGGCTTTATCGGCGACATCTTCCAGCTTCTCTTCGCGAACGTTGTCGATCGCGATCTCAACCAGATCGCGCACCATGGACTCGACATCGCGCCCCACGTAGCCGACTTCTGTGAACTTGGAAGCCTCGACCTTCAGAAATGGCGAGTTCGCCAGCTTGGCCAGTCGCCGCGCGATTTCGGTTTTCCCCACGCCGGTCGGGCCGATCATGATGATGTTTTTCGGAATCACCTCTTCGGCGAGGTCGGGGGCGAGTTTCTGGCGGCGCGTGCGGTTGCGCAACGCAATGGCCACAGCACGCTTGGCGTCTTTTTGGCCGATTACGTGTTTGTCGAGCTCGGCGACGATCTCACGCGGCGTGAGTTCGTCTAACGCAAGCTGTTCTTCTTCAGCGGTGGATGGAAGGTAAATAGCCATAAAATTCAGGGATCAGGGGCCAGCGGTCAGGGATCAGCGCCCCTAACTACTGACCCCTGAGCCCTGACCCCTGCTTCTAGAGTTCTTCAATCGTGACCTTGTCATTGGTATAGATGCACATCTTGCCCGCAATCTTCATGGCTTCTTCGGCGATTTGGCGGGCAGAGAGTTCGGTGTGCTCTGACAAAGCCTGCGCCGCCGCCTGCGCGTACGGACCCCCGCTGCCGATCGCTGCGATGCCAGTATCGGGCTCGATCACGTCTCCCTGGCCGCTGAGCAGAAAAGTCTGTTCTTTATCGCAGACCAACAGGAGAGCCTCGAGATGCCGCAGAAACTTGTCAGTGCGCCAATCTTTCGCCAACTCCACCGCGGCTCTCCCCAAATTGCCGTGATATTGCTCCAATTTCGCCTCAAAACGGCTGAACAGCGTGAATGCATCGGCCGTGGAACCGGCAAATCCGGAAAGAATTTTGTCGTTATACAAACGGCGGATTTTTTTGGCCGAATGCTTGATGACCGACTCGCCCAGAGTGACTTGGCCGTCTCCGGCAAGGACGACGTGTCCGCCGCGCCGGACACATAAAACCGTTGTCGAACGTATCAAGCGTTTACCCGTCATAGGCGCAATCTTTAATTGTAACAATTGAAGAGCGTAGCCGGGAAACGGGAACTTACGATAATGTTTCAAAATTCACTCAACCACCAAGGGCACGAAGGAACACGAAGTCTGTAAAACCACTGGCTTCCTTCGTGTGCCTTGACGGTTAATCAGGACACGGCCGAGCTCACGTTACCGCCCGGACCAGATCCGCCAGCATGCCGTAGGCCGTCGCATACAATCCCGGGTTATCTTCCGTGATGGCGAGGCCGGGAAAAATGTCCGTCTCAAAACAGAGATAAGACGAGGTTCCTGAAATGCGGGCCATGGGCTGCGTGCTGAGAATTTTCTCGGGACGAACACTCGCTTCAATACCACGGACTTCGACGCCAGCGGGGTTACGGGAAAAAGTCCGGCGCGCCCGGCAGACGAGTTTAAATAGCCAGCCGTCGCGCCGGGCATTGCGAACTGCACTGGGAGTCAGATCACGAATGCCCTCGCGCTCGATCTGATCGAGACGAATAGGAACGTCCAGTAGAACCGTAATCAGCGCTGCAGTTTTCACGGCGGCGTCCCAGCCGTCGATATCGTGGCTCGCATCCGTTTCCGCGACGCCGAGCGCCTGCGCTTTCTTCAGAGCCTCATCGAAACTCAGCCCTTGCTCCATCTCGCTGAGGATGACGTTGGTGGTGGAGTTCAGAACTCCGTGAAACCCTTGCAGACGAAGGGCAGGCAGTTGATCGAACAGTGAGAATATTGGCACGCCATCCATCACCGTAGATTCGAATAGAAACCGCTTGCCGCGGGTGGCTGCCAGATCGCGCAGTTCGCGGTAGGCATGAACGATCGGGCCTTTGTTCGCTGTGATGGCATGGGCTCCGTGCTCAAGCGCTGCGCGGATGTGATCGACGGCAGGCTGACCGTTTTCAACATTGAGGGATGTGGCTTCGAAGACGACATCGGCGCGGGCAGCGGCCAGCCACGAGTGAACGTCGGCGTGTGGCGCGGGCGCTGCTGCCCGCGAAACATCGAGCAGTGGAGAAGGATTCGGGGCCAGGAGCGCGGAATCGAGTCCGTTCGGATTTGCGATCCATCCCATGCGGCGCGAGGCGATGCCGGTGATGCGATACGAGATGCCGTAGCGCTGCTGTAGCTCTGTCGCGCGGTCCTCGAGCAGGCGCACCAGCGTGCGGTTGACATTGCCGAGACCGAGAAAACAGAGATTGATTATGCGAATGAAAACCTCGCCGGTTCGACGGCTATGCAGCGCCTAAGGGCGCAACATCTCTCAAAATGGGGTGGCATCACTGGAAGCGATGCCCAGATACGAAGCAGCTGCTCGCGAGGTGGGCGTCGGCCCGCCAGCCTTCGAGCTCAGATATACAGACGTTCGGACTCTAATCTAAAGATCCAAGCATGGTTCGTATCAGGGCACGCATTCATGCGTGCCGTAACGAACGGCCGAATCGACGCGCCTTTCAGGCGCTGAACCCAAGCTAGCTATCCCATGACCGTCGTGTGCTCGGGCTGAATCTTGTAAAGCACGCGTACTTCACCAGGTTGCGCGTAGGGGTACTTGTCCACGCCGAGATATTTTTTCGCCATCTTGTTGATGTGCTCCGCGGCGCCGTCTTCGGTGATTTCGACGACCCGGCCGCGAATTTCAAGATAGCGGTAAGGATTTTCGGGATCGATGATGGCCATCGATACCCGCGGGTCGCGGCGCACATTGCGATCCTTCTGTCGTCCGCGGGCGGAATTGAAAATCACGTGCTCGCCGTCGAAGTCGCACCACACGGGCGTGACTTGCGGACTGCCGTCGGGCATGAGCGTGCCCAGGCTGGCGAAAGCGCGTTTCTGGAATAAATCGCGGTATTTCTCCGGGATAATTTGCGGCATGAAGTCCTCCACGTTCGAGGTTGTGTCAGCATTATAGACTTTGACCTTACTCTGCGGGATGCCGCGATTTTCCCTCGTCGGCGGCCGGCCGTTTGCGCACCACAATCCAATTCACCAGAGCTATAGCGATGGTCGCGAGCAGGATCAGCGACTTGCTGAAATCAACGCCCGCGAGCAGGACCAGGCAGATCGCGACTCCGACCACCGCAACGAGTGGACCCGCGGGCAGCCGGAACCAGGCCCCTCCGGGCTGACGCCGGCGCAGCACGGGTAGGGCTACGCAGATCGCCCCGTAGTAGAACAATCGCGACACGGCCGAAAACGTAACATTCCACGTAAAACTGCCAGTTAGGGCCAGGCTCCATCGGCCGATAACGCGAACCAGACCCTCCTCGCCGACAGCCTGAACCTTGGTTTCAGCTACGGCGGATTTGTATCACAAGCCCGACGCTCGCTTCGGCCAGAGTGACTTTGGAATGGTAGATCGATGTACTTGTGGGTGAGGGCGAAATGCTCTGCTTATTTCCGGTGAGTTTACAGACCAACCACTCTGCGTCAGATAGGGCCGCAAAAGCCGCGCCACTCAAGGACTTTCGAGGAGTAACTATGGTTGGGACCAAAGTAATCCGAGAATTACGAAAGCGCATGCCCGTGGGACATCTATTCGCTTCCACTTGCCGATGAGATGTTGGGGAAGCGAAACATGGCTCGCGAAGACATGAACGATCTGCATCTCCGCATCGCGCGCGTTACTGAAGACCTGCGCACCATCCAGCAGGAACTCAATTGCGCGGCCATGCAGGCGCCGAGCGATCCCGAGTTGATGGAAGCGCTGAATTCGCTATCGGAAACCGAGCCGATCGAAACCCTGCGGCTTGCGCTCGATCAGATGCGGCATTTTCTCTGGTTTTACTCGCAAGTGATGAACAACGAACCGGAACTCGGAGATCAGCTGCGATCATCGGCGACCGCCAAGGCTGAGACCGATGAATCTCAGAAAGCGGCAAGTTCGTTTCTGGACAAGCTTTCGCGCGTGGATGAGCTGATGTTGCTGCGCCACCTGGCCGACTGGAAATTGCGCAAGCCGAATTAAGAACCGGCTTCCCGCCCGCCAACGATTGTTCTCAGCACCTCACTGCGAGCATTCAGCACAACAAAATCCGCTCTTGCGCCTCGAGCGAGAATCCCCTGGTCACTTATCGTTCCCGTTGCGCGCGCGGCATTCAGGGTTGCAGCACGGACCGCATCTTTCAAGCTCCAGCGCGAAAATTGCGTCACATTTCGCACGGCGCGATCCATGGTGAGCACGCTGCCGGCAAGACTGCCTCCGGAAGTGCACTTCCCGTCTTTTACCTCTACCTCGATCGGCCCCAGCCGATAATGCCCTTCCGGCATGCCAGTCGCAGAAATCGCGTCGGTGATCAGGACCGCGCGTTCCCTTCCTTTTGCCTGCAGAAAAATCTGAACGACAGCCGGCGACAGGTGGATTCCATCCACGATAATGTCGGCGCTCAGGGCGTCATCGGTAAGGACTTCGCCTAAGATACCCGGATCGCGATGATCCAGCGGCCGCATCGCATTGAAGGTATGAGTTGCATGGCGCGCTCCGGCCTTCACTGCCTGCTGCGCGATCGGCATTTCCGCATCGGAGTGCCCAATACTGACGCACACCTTCCTCCGCGCCGCTTCCGCAATTACTTCGAGCGCTCCGGGAAGTTCGGGGGCAATGGTCATCATGCGCACATGGCCGCGGGCTGCCTGCCATAGGCGATCGAACATTTCGACTGTCGGCGCGACAAGATTTTCCGGCGGATGGACTCCCCGCCGCTTATGACTCAGAAATGGACCTTCCAGATGAATCCCCAGAGGACGCGCCGCCACAGAATCGTCGTTGGTTGCGGCGTTCTCTCCGGCTTCGATGGCGTCAGCCAGACGCTCCAATGCGGCGCAGGTAGCGTCGATCGGAGCTGCGACGGTGGTCGGGAAATATCCGGTCACTCCGTGCGCCGCGAGAAACTTGCCCATGCGCGGAATGTCGGATGCCCCCGCTCGCATCGCATCCACTCCCGCACCGCCATGAATATGGATGTCAAGGAAGCCCGGGGCCAGGATCGCATCGCCGAAGTCGATAAGATTCGCGCTCCTCGGGACTTCCAGACTGTCGCGTTGTGAGAGTTCCGTGATGCGTCCGTCTTCGGCGACTACCAGCACATTCTCAAGTTCTTCGATGGGCGTGTAGGCGCGCCGGGCGGCAAATATCGTTTTCATGAAGCACTCTGCGGAGAAGCCTTATCCTAGCCGTCCGCCGCATTTCACACAACCAGCTGCAGGTATGTTGCGAATTCGATCCGGGCTTGGCGACGCTGTTCTGATCCGTCAGTAGCGGCTTTGAGCGGTGTCTGAAACGTGCGCAGATTTGAGACACTACCCGCTTTGCTCACTCCGCGGAGGGCCAGATCAGGAGTGTTATAATCTCAATGCGATTAAGCAGTTTCGGCGCAAATCGCAAGCCGCAAGCTTCGTGATTCCTGCCTCGTCGGGGAGTGGCTCAGCCTGGTAGAGCACCTGGTTCGGGACCAGGGGGTCGGAGGTTCAAATCCTCTCTCCCCGACCAATCTATTCCCAAACGGCTCATCGAATTAGCGTCGAGCCCAAATTCCCAAACTTGGGTCCATTTGGGGTCCAGCTGGCAATTCTTCGACTCTCCGGACCGCATCCCTTGCCCCGCCTCTGTCGAAAAGAGCTCCAGAAGCGCTATCGCTGGGGATACTGGATCAGTGCCAGATGGAGGAAAGCACCTGCGGCTCGAAACTGAACTTTGCGGTTCTTGTCCCGGAATAGTGGCAGAAGTGCATCGCGCAGTTCCACTCGTGCTGTGTAAGCAATCATTTGCGCAGCCGCGGCGCGCACCGACCAGTCTTTGTCTTGAAGTGCGCTGGGTAGCAGGTCGGTGATCTCAGGGTCTTTCAACTGGCCTACGATGAGGATCACTCCTGCCCGATCAGATAGTCCTTTATCGCGGATGAGTTCGCTGAAGGCTGAAAATCCTTCGCCAACGCCGGGGATGGGTACGTATCCCACGCCTTGGCTGACCACAAACATGAGCCCGGAAGGAACGGAATGAAACTGCTCCATCGTTTGCCGCTTGCGCTTCTGGATCATGTTTGAGCTGGACTTGCGCTTGCCCTCATAGAAATCCATGAGAGCTTTCGTTCCCGCAGGATCGTGCAGGCTTTCTAGCGCCTTGGCAGCCGCAAACGCGACTTCGGGAACCTTCTCGTCTTCGAGCAGGTGGCGTAACGGTTCGATGCTGTGGGGAGAAGCCAGGTCTGTCAGCGCATGAACGGCGGCAAGGCGCACCCGGATGTTTTTGTCGTGCAGGAGTTGCTCGAGACGCGTCAGAACCAGTTCATGGTTGCCGATCATGCCGACGGCGTTGATAGCCTCAACGCGAACGAACGGATCGCTCGCCTCCACACCGGCTCTCAGGATGCTGCGAGCCTGATCAGCATTCTCGCGAAGGGTTTGCCCGCTCGCGCGGGAAACGCCGAAGCACACTATCAGGATCAGAGTCGCGATTCGGACACGTTTCATGGTGCGTCACCAGGCGCGCAAAAAGGATGAGCGCGTCATTTCTGCTCTTCCATATCTGACAACGCGAACTTGCCCAATAAGAATGGGTGTGATGTTGGCGTATTCCGAACTGGGGCCGGAGACTGGATAGGGCTCATGCGCAAGAGTTGGGAACCCCCAGACATTTCCGTTGCACATATCCGATCATGACTTTCCCCAGAACCTGACGGCTCGCATCGGGGGCACGCAGCATGGTGACGCCGGGCTCAATGAAGAACGGCGAGGGCTCGGCGGACTGAGCCGAGACCGCGGGCG
>JASHQK010000079.1 GCA_030039195.1 Candidatus Sulfotelmatobacter sp. | reverse complement strand
GGAGGGCTATAAGGCTCCTCTCGCTATTCCTGGCCTCTTCGAACACGCCTTGAGCATCGTGCGCACCTGGACTCAAGATCTGGAGGAATTGCGGGCTCTTCTGCCCAAGCTGTCGCCTATCCCAACTCTGCTGATGTGGGGAAGCAACGACCCGGCGGTTTATCCGTCGTCGCTCGAGCCGCTGGCGCGTTTTTTTCCAAACTCAAAAAGCGTCGTATTCCCGCGAGTCGGACATCTGCCCTACGAAGAGTGCCCGGACGAATTCAATTGCGAGCTCATCCAGTTCCTGAGCTCTACGCCCCAAGATACTGATCCAAAAGCTGCCTGATCCTACCTCAATCCCTTCACCACGTAGGCTTCCGACAGGATTTGCTGGTAAGCGTAGGCATAGGCATTCCCGTCGGCGGAAAAATCCGGAGCACCCGCACTGCTACCGGCCGCAGCTCCTTGTCCGAAAGACTTCCAAAACTCCATTTTTCCGGTGGATACGTTCACTCGGTAAACTTTCACGATAGGGTCCGTGGCCTGGCTCGAGGCCGCGTATAGCGACGTTCCATCCGGAGTCCAGCCGGTGACGTAATATTTCAGATCGAAATTCGGGATGGGACGAAAGCCGCTGCCGTCCATCGGCCAGATGCCGTGTTTCCCATCCGGCCCGCTGACAGCCACGCTGCGCCCATCGGGCGAAAGCTCCGTGCCTATAACCCCCTCGGGAGTGAATGGCTTCGAACTCCCGTCATTCAGATCGATCAGATAATCCCGGGCGCCATGACCGGCTTCGATCCCGCTGGCCAGCAGATGTTTGCCATCCGGAAGGTAAGTGACCGATCCATAAGCAACGGCATCATGCGTAAGTTGCCGTGTCTCCCCTGCACCAGTCGGAACCAGGCTCAACGCGCCGCCCTTCGCCGGTTTCGTGACCACCCATTTATTGTCGGGCGAAATCGCCAGCCCGATGCCTTCGCCGATCTTTACGGGCGGCGAGCCGTCGGTATCGCGCAGGAACACGGTATAGTTCGGGCCTCCGCCTTCACCTTCTTCTTCAAACACGATCTTCTTGCCATCGCGGCTGATGGCGCGAATATTGGACCATCCGAACCATCCCAGTTCCACTTCCTGCTTGCCGCCCGGCGCCATTCCACGAATCGCCACTCGTTGCCGATGCGAGATCACCAGCGCCTGCCCGTTCCGCATATCTTCGAGCCAGACTCCGCCCGGGACATTAATGATCGTCCTCTCTTTGCCGTCGAGGGTTACGCCATGCAGATTGTTCTGGTTGCCGGTGCGAGTGCCCGTGAACCAGACTTCATCGCCACTCGGAGACCATTCGATGCCTTCGATCGAAACGAATCCGGAGGCGAGTTTCTTCTCGCGACCCTGCATATCGATGACCGCCACCGAGCCTTCGTCATCACCACCGGGATTCTCATGATCGCCGAATGCAATCCATTTTCCGTCAGGCGAAATGCGCGGCTGGCTGATCCAGTTGATGCCGTCCAGCAAAACGTGCCCGATCGGATACTCCAAGCGCCAGTGATGCGTTTCCGGCACGAACCGCACGATCGCCATCGTGTCGCCCTGCGGCGACCATTCCGCGTCCTGAACGTTATCCAGCACTTCGCGCGGAGTTCCGCCGCTGAGAGGCACCCGCGCCAGAGTGCCGCTGCGCGCATACCCGGCGTAATACGAAGTGTTGAGGCGGATGGCCAACTCTCCGGTCTTCGAAATCGAAAGCAGCTCCACGTTCTTCAGGCCAAGATCGCGCGCACCGTTCTCATCCAGCCGAGCCATGTATAGCTGCTGATCCCCGCCATCCCACCACGCGCTATAAACAATGCTGCCGTCGGGTGTGAAGCGTGCTTCCCCAATCGAACCCGTCCGAAATGTAATCTGCTGATATTCCGGCGGCGCAGCGGGGCCGTTGCCGTGTCCAAGCCACCAACCCAGGCCCAGCATGGCTAGCGCAACAACAACCGCAGCCGCCGCGAAAATCGCCATGCGGGGAAAACCAGCAGCCGCCGGTGCCGGCAGCGCCTTCTGCGTACCCGATTTCCCCGCAGCCGAAACGCCCGTCAGCGCTTCCAGATCAAACGCCAGATCGCCGGCGGACTGGAATCGTTGTGACGCATGCTTCTCCAGGCAATGATGCACAATCCGTTCCAGCCCGGGAGGAATGTTGCGCCCGGTCTCGGAAAGCTCCGGCACTTCCTCTTTCAAAATCGCGCTCATCGTGTCGGCGGCGCTCTCGCCATGAAACGCGCGCTTGCCCGAAATCATCTCGTAGAGGATGGCGCCAAAAGAAAAGATGTCCGAGCGATGATCGGCCGCTTTTCCCCGCACCTGCTCCGGCGACATATAGCCCGCCGTTCCCATCACGATGCCGGTTTCGGTCGCGACCTGGACGGTCGGCGCGTCTCCACTTTCGGCTGACGTTTCTGGCCGCGTCAGCTTCGCCAGACCGAAATCCAGAATCTTCACCCGCCCATCGGTGGTCAGAAAAAGATTCTCCGGCTTCAGATCGCGGTGCACGATTCCCTTTTCATGCGCCGCCGCCAGCCCGCGCGCCACTTGCAAGGCATATTCGATCACTCGCCTTGTCTGTAACGGGCCGCTCTTCAGCTTCTCGCGCAGCGTCTCGCCTTCCAGCAATTCGGAGACAACATAGGGTGAGCCGCGCTCTTCCCCAATATCAAAGATCGAAAGAATGTTGGGATGGTTCAGCGCCGCGGCAGCCCGCGCTTCCTGCGCGAAGCGCTGCAGCCGGTCCCGATCCGCCGAGAAAGATGCGGGTAGGACTTTGACGGCGACGGTGCGATTTAACCGCGAATCGTGTGCGCGATAAACTTCGCCCATTCCGCCCGCGCCCAGCATTGACTGAATTTCGTACGGCCCCAGTTTGCTTCCCGGATTCAATGGCATATGTAGCGGCGATTATACCTGCGGTGCGCCCCGCTTCTCGCCGCTCTTGCCAGAAAGCCCGCCTTGCGCCTGTCGAGGGGTGGGGATTTTCGACAACGCGCAGCAAAACGAAAATGGGGTGCCCCACTGCTCGCCGCTTTTGCGAGAAGTGGGGATTTCCGCGCTGCCAGAAATCTCCATGTCCCCTTGCCTGCATCGCACCGCCCAGTTCGCGCGCATTTTGATACGCTGATTGGCTGGCACATTGCGTTTCGTCGGCTCGCGTGCTTCGCTCTAGACTCTCGCCGAAGAGCCCAGACCCGAGCTACGATCGCACGCGCCAACGCTCCAAGAGGTGCCCATGTCAGGAGGTTTTCGTTTGTTCCTTGCGCTCTCGTCTCTCTTACTTGTCGCCGTCGCGCTATACGCCGCCGAAAACTCGCAACCCGCTTCGCAGTCCGCTCCCACTGCACCTCCCAAAGCCGCGATCTGGCCTTACGTCGAGATCTTCCACGGCACGCGCGTGGTCGACAACTACCGCTGGCTCGAAGACGCGAATAGTCCTGCGACGCAAAAGTGGGACGCCGAAGAGATGGCCTACACGCGCTCGATTCTCGATCCCCTGCCCGGACGCGCCGCCATCGAAAAGCGGCTGACCGAGTTGCTGTCGATCGGCACCGTCACGCCGCCGCAAATCGCCGGCCGCTACTACTTCTATACCAAGCGCGAAGGCTTGCAGAATCAGCCCGTGCTTTATGTACGCGAGAATCTCGCGGAAATCGCCCGCGAGGAAGCACGCGAGCATATCGGCGACAATACCCCGAACGATCAGGAGGCGCCAAAGCCCGCCCCGCCCGCCACGGCTCCCGACCGCGTCCTCGTCGACGTCAACCAACTTGCTGCCGACGGCACCGTCGCGCTCGACTGGTTCGAGCCCAGCTACAACGGCAAATACGTCGCTTATGGAACTTCGACCGGCGGTTCCGAGATGTCCACGCTGCACATCATCGACACAAAAACTGGCGAGCTGCTTGCCGATACGATCGAACGCACCCGCGCCTGTTCGATCGCCTGGCTGCACGACAACTCCGGCTTCTATTACACGCGCTATCCCAACAAAGGCGACGTTCCCGCCGGCGAGGAAATGTACAACCGGCACGTCTTTTTTCATATGCTCGGCACGCCGGTCGAAACCGACGACAAAATCTTCGGCGAAGGCCGCGATCCCGAAGATTGGCCGAGCGTGCATCTCTCGAACGATGGCCGCTGGCTGCTGATCAACGTCTCCGAGGGCTGGACGAAGTCCGAACTCTACCTGATGGATATCAACAAGGACACGCCGCCCACGCGCGTTACTACGGGAAAAGATTTTCTCTATTCCGCCGACATTTACGATGGCAAGCTTTACATCACGACCAACGAAGACGCGCCGCGCTATCGTGTTTTCGTCACCGATGCCGGCGACTACGATCGCTCGCACTGGAAAGAACTCATCCCGCAATGGGACGCCGTGCTGCAAAGCGCCCGGGTCTACGGGCGCAAGCTCTTCGCGCAATACGAGAAGAACGCGACGTCGCAGTTGAAGGTTTTCGATCTCGACGGGAAAAAGATCGGCGGCATTGCGCTGCCCGCGATCGGATCGGTGTTTGGAACGGGTGGGCGATGGAATCGGGATGAAGTGTTCTACGGATTTCAGTCGTTCACGGTGCCTCCCGGGATTTATCGACTTGACCTCAAGGCGTTCGTCGCACAGGCAGCGGAACTTCAGGGGCTTAAATCCTTCTCTGGCGATGCGGTTTTCCGTCACACCCTTCCCAGTTCTTCATCTCCGGGCGAAAGTCCCACTCAAGGCAAAGAGCTGTTTGACCGGTCAACTAATGAGACGGTGTGGGCCAAAGTCGACGCGCCCTCCATCGATCCCTCTGCCTACGAGGTCGATCAGGAGTGGTTCAACTCCAAAGACGGCACGCGCGTGCCCATGTTCGTTGTCCAGAAAAAAGGTCTGCAGAGAACCGGCCACACGCCCACGCTTCTCACCGGCTACGGCGGATTCAACGTCAGCCTTACGCCCGTCT
>JASHQK010000078.1 GCA_030039195.1 Candidatus Sulfotelmatobacter sp. | reverse complement strand
TGTTGCTGCCTTGGTGCAATCTTCTACAGGGATGCTGGAGCAGGGGACTCAGCGCCGTCCCCTGCTCCAGACCTCATCCCCGCTGGAGAAATCAACGGAACAGCTTCATGAACAAACATGAACAGTGAGTGTGCGAACGACGGGTTGTCTCAACAGAGGGGTTCAACAAACGAAGAACTGCGAGTGTGCCAATCTAGTTTGTCTCAGGAGAGGGGTTCACCTCATGTCGATGTGCCAAATGTGTGCCAGATTTTATTCCCAGCGGGCTCACTATGACTCCAGGTTCAAGAAGGGGACCCGGGTGCGGCGTGCTTGCTTCAGCGACCGAAACTGTAACGTAAAGTGAAGCGCGCCTGAACCGGTTCGACGGGGTGCATCACCCGTGTAAATGCCGCGTTAGCATTTACAACACTCGCAACCTGCTCCTGCCCTGCTAGTGTTGTTGGAGGTGTTGCTGGCAACCCCAGCCCGCGTGCCGGCGTTATTTGCGACACGTAAGCGTAGTCAACGTCGTGATCCCGTCGGTTGAACAGATTCAGAACTTCGCCCACCAAGCTCCAGTTCTGGTTGATCTTGTAGCTGGCCCTCAGGTTGACCAGCGCTGTTGAGGGCGAGGTGTAAATTGCGTCCGACGTCAAAGGGCGCGGGCCAAAGTAGCGCAGGCGCAAACTCGCCGAAAAGCGTTTGTAATCGCGCAGTGTGGCGCCTGCTGCTGCCACCCACCGGACTGCTTCGGGCACTTCCTTGCCGTTTGGATTTTGCAAGTAAGCGCCGCCCCCGATCGGAATAAGCCCAAAGCAATTCGAGTTTTTCGCGCAAAGCTGCTGGCTACCCGTTGGAGTCGAGTAGTAAAAGGTCGAATCGCCTGGGTCGTCTTGGGTAAAAATGGCGCGGGAGTCCGCAAAGTCAGCATCGAGGACCAGATGTTCCGTTGGCGTGTAGTAGTTCCCAACTTCGATGCCGTAGCGGTTGCTTGACTGAAGAGAGGCGGACGTGCCTCCGGTGTCGCCATCCTGTAGCAGTTCGGAATTACTATGGAGATACCAGATCTCAAAGGTGCTTTGGAGTTGTGGAACCGCCGCAGTGCGCACGCCCACTTCCGCGCCTTTGGTTTCGACCAGGAAGGGAATCTTAATCGGGTTCGGCGTGTTGTAGTAAGGATAGTTCGGCGAAACCGGCTCATACAGTTGTGTTGAACCACGCACGTCGTTGGTGTGGTAACTGAATCCACCCTGCAGGTAGACTTCGGTATTAGCCCACGGGTCGAAGATCAAACTTGCTTTCGGGCTGGGCAGGAACTTGGTGACTGATTGGCCGGTATTGGGGTTGAAGTTGGCACTGTAGTTATTGGGATAGTTGGGGAAGTTCGGGTTGGTGGGGTTCGTAAAGCTCGTGACCACGCCGTCGCCGTAATCGGCGCGCACTGCCACAACAGAGCGGAGTCTCTCCCCCCACTGAATTTTAGTTGTTAGCCAGGGACTTGTGATCGTTTCCGTAAATTTATTCAAATCCGTTGCCGCGGGCAAAACGGCGATCTGATCGAGTGAGGATGGTTCATCCAGATAGTTCGCCGTATAGAAAGTCTTGTCGGTGCGGGTGCGATCTTCCGTCCGGAAAAGACCGTTGTGGATCCAATCGTTGCGGAGTTGCAGGCCGAACGTGGTTTCCGTCTTGTGACCGAAGATGTGTCCGAGAATCGCATGGCGGAAGTCGAACCCAGCTACCCAGCGCCTGTCCTGCTGTTCGAACTGGTCGCCCTTGTACGGATCGACCAGGTAGTAAGTGAAATCGGAGAAAAGATTGAGATCGTAATAGAACCCGTAGGCCATCAGCGTCGTTTCGGAACTCGCCTCCTTGCGATGCCATTCGCCCTGCAAGCTGTAACGCTGCGAGTGGCCACCGTCGGCTGGGTTCAGCGTACCGAAGAAACTGACTACGGGTATGGCCGTATAGGGCAGCTGGTCGCTAGAGTTCCATCTTCCACGGTAAGCGCGGGACGTGATGCTGAAACCGTTGGAGTCGGTTCCCTGGCTGTAGGTCACAAGACCGTTGAACTTGTAGTAATTGTCCGAATGCACCCATGGACCAGCGTCGTGATACGCTTCTCCCCCGTACATCAGGTTGCCCTCGCCGAGCTTTTGCGATAAGCCGAAAACGAAGCGCGCAAACTGATCTTGGCCGCCATCGACTTGGAAGAAGTTTCGCGGCAGAGTCTTGTAAAAGACCATGTGAGCATTTCCCGCCGAACCGTAGTCGCCGACATCGGCGTAGTAAGGACCTTTCACGGCTTCCACCTGCTGCACAAACTCCGGGATGACGATGTTCATATCGGAGTACCCTTCGCCGTGCGCGTGTGACGGCAAGTTCAGCGGCATGCCGTCGAGGAAAATGGCGAAATCGGTGCCGTGGTCGAGATTGAAGCCGCGCATAAAATATTGGTTGGCCTTACCGCCGCCAGCGTGTTGCGTGATGATGAGGCCGGGAAGCGCCTCCAAAATCTCCCCCGAGCGAAGAAGAGGACGATTCTTGAGTTCCTCTGCACCGACCGCTACCTGGCCGGCCGAGCTGGCAATTCCGACGAGGTTATCCTCCCGGCCCTGCACGTTTATCGTGGTGCTCACGGCGCTCACAGCCAGAGAGATACGCAGCCGGGCCGGTGCCCCGGTCGTCCGTACCGTGAAAGGCGTTTCTTTGGTTTCAAAACCGAGACTGGATGCGACGAGTCGATAATTACCAGCTTGGAGTCCAGAAATAATGAACGAGCCGTTTCTGTCCGACTGTGTCATCCTCTCTATAGCACCGTTCGGCCTTCGAACCAGCACGATCGCCCCTGCGATCACTGCCCCAAATGTGTCAACGACAGTTCCTGAGAGCTGAGCTGGATAAGGGTTTTCACTTGTGGCGGGCGGAGTCTTCTCCTGCGCAGGAACCAAGAGTGGAGCTATGAGTGCCGCCGGTAGGATCACGAGCGGCAACAAGGAAGTCCACAATTTGTGCATCTGGCGTTCTCCCGAGAATAAAGACGTTTCTCACTCGGAAGTGACTTTCAAGTACTGATGTTAGCGAAGCCGGTTGTTTTAAGAAATCTTCCATTCAGCAGCCGACACGTGCTGGGCCTGCAGCAACTGTCCAAAAAATCGCGGTGTATCGGCCCGCTGCGGAATTCCTCGCCATTGCAAGTTAAACTCGATCTGGCGTTGCTCCGTTTGGCTGACGTAGGCGACGGACGAAATGCTGATTTTGTACCCTGCTTTTCTGACAACGGCCTCGATTTCTTCTTCGGAAGGACGGTCGCGTTGTGTCGTCAGAATCAGCGTTCCGTGTTGATCCTGTTTCATGCGGTAATCGAACCAACGCAGGCCCGAGAGGACAAACATTCCCAGAACAAAGGCTGCCACGCGAAGGGAAATCTGGCCGCCGAAACAAAAACCGATCACCGTCACAAACCACAGAGTAGCGGTCGTGGTAACTCCGAGCACAAGGCTATCGCGTCTGAGGATGGCGCCGCCACCAATAAACCCCATTCCTGTCAAAATTCCCAGCGGCAAACGCATCAGATCAAGAGTGACGAACGAATCGGCCGTTTTTCCGACTGTTATCAGCAGAAGATTCGTTTGAACCATGGTGACGGCCGCCGCCAGACAGACGAGTAGGGTAGTGCGAAGTCCTGCTGGGCGTCCGTGCTCGCCTCGATCCCAGCCAAGTAACCCTCCCGCCACGACCGAGAGGGCTAGTCTGAGTGCGATTTCATGCCACGTTAACGTTAAGGACACCTCTGCCTCCCGCAGGAGGCAATGGAGTAAGCTCCTGCAGCATCAAGCCTGCACCGTGACAGTGCAACTCGCGCATCGCGCCAGGCTCCAGCTCGACCAGCGCTGCCGCGATTGCAGCGGAACACCGCGGCTTTGGCCCCTGTTGGCACTGCGTGGAAGCCATGCAGCCACAGCCGGACCTTAGGCAGATTTCTTTTTCGCCAAAGAAAACGGAATAATCTTTCCGCGACGATCCGGCGGAATCCATCGACCACCCTTTTTCGCGAATTTCTCAGGTGCATAGAACTCAATCACTTTTGCCATACCGATTACCCTTCCCAGGCAAGGAAGGCACTTAGCT
>JASHQK010000077.1 GCA_030039195.1 Candidatus Sulfotelmatobacter sp. | reverse complement strand
TCCCGCCGGCGACGTGCCAGGGATTGTGAGATGAGGCGTGCTTCCCGCTGACGACGCATCCTGGAGCCGACTCGAAACCGACTCTATCCACAATCGAAGACAGGTGCTTCGGAATCCAATTCAATATGCGCGCTCCCAAACGTCTGGTTCGTTTCGTCATCATCATCCAATTGATTCTGTTCGTAACGCATCTCCTCATATATGAAACGTGGACCTATTCTTCTGCTTTTTCTGCGGCATCCGGGGTTGTCGGCGAGTTCTGGATCATGTTGGCTGTCGCCGTGCTTTCCGTGAGCTTCGTTAGCGCGTCGTTATTGGCGTTTCGCTATACGAATTGGCTCGCGCGGGCATTCTACAAGGTTGCCGCCGTCTGGCTGGGCTGGCTGACGTTTCTTGTTCTTGCCGCGACTGTGGCCTGGATTGTGTTTGGCGTTTCTACGCTGACGTCTGTCCCCTTGAATTTTCATCGTCTGGTCGAGTGGCTGTTCGGCGCGGCGATCGTGGCCGGCATCTATGCGGTGTTCAACGCAAGTTGGACGCGGATCACACGAATTACGTTGCAGCTCCCGAACCTGCCTTCTGCTTGGCGCGGCCGACGCGTGGCGCTGATCAGCGATATACATCTGGGACAAGTGCGAAACGGCGGTTTCTTGCGACGAATGGTTTCAAAGATTTTACACGAACAGCCCGATGCGGTCCTGATTGCAGGCGATCTGTATGATGGCACGGCGATCGATGTCGACGCAGCCGCGCAGCCCTTGCGCCAACTCAAAGCGCCTCGCGGCGTTTACTTCATTGCCGGCAATCACGAGCAGTTTGGCGACGATACGAAATATCTGCGCGCCGTTGAGAACTCGGGAGTTCGAGTTCTGCGCAATGAGAAGGTCGACGTGGAGGGCCTGCAGATTGTCGGCGTTTCTTATAAGGATGCGAGACTCGCCAATGGTTTCGCCGCGTTGCTCAGTAATATGCCGCTCGATCGCGACCGCGCCAGCATCCTGTTAACTCACGCGCCCGATCATCCTGAAATCGCCGAGGCTGCCGGGTTCTCGTTGCAATTGTGCGGTCATACCCACCTGGGACAGTACATCCCGTTCTCGTGGATCGTGCGTCGCATCTATGGACAGTTTGCTTATGGCCTAAGCCGCATTGGAAAGATGCAGGCTTTCACTTCATCCGGAGCGGGGACCTGGGGACCACCCCTGCGGTTGGGTTCCTATCCAGAAATCGCGATCCTGCAGTTCGAGTGCGAAAGTTTGTGTAACGGGCGCAGCCTGCACTCAGCGAAGCGAAGTCCAACGCTCCGGACGTATCAACCGTCTGTTAGCCCGCCTAGCAGGTTGCGAGCTTTCCTGGCTCCGTGTCGCACCACCAGATCCCTGGCTTCTCGGCGGCGGCGCGCTTTTCAAACTCAAATCCGCGCTGTGTGAGTTCCTCAAGAATCGCTTCGATCGCCGTTCCAATCGATTGCTGGACCGCGGCACTCAAAGCCTGCCCGGGCTCATAGCATTTCCCTACGATTCCGACCAGCAGCACATTTTCCGGGCTGCAGCCGAGCAGTTCTGCGGCCATCAGGCATTCGGACAGCGCAGGGGAATGCGGATCGAGCCTCTGCGACGGCATCTCCCCCAGAATGTCCGATTTGCGATAGAGCAGAAGCGTCCCGGGCGGATCCTCGCTCGCGACGGAATCCACCAGAATTACAGTATCGCGGCCGGAGATCCGATGTGTCAGATCGAGGGCGGGCGTGCCCAGATCGGCAATTTCAACGTCGTCTCCGAATGTATAGAGCGCTTCCAGCAGGTGGACGACGTATGGCCCGAGGGCGTCATCGCCCAGCAGAACGTTTCCGATCCCGCCAATGAGAGCGGTTTTCACAGGATCTTCGTGACTCCAATTTTCCTGCCCGATCGTTCGAACGCGTGGCAGGCGCACGCCATGCAGGGATCGAACGAATGCACCGTGCGCAGCACCTCTAACGGCTCTTCCGGCTTGGCCAGGGGAGTGTGCAGCAGCGACGCTTCATAGGGACCGTGAGCTCCGTTGCGATCACGCGGGCTGGCATTCCAGGTGGATGGCACGACCGCCTGATAATTCTTGATTTTTTCGTTCTTGATCACGACCCAGTGCGAGAGCGTTCCGCGCGGCGCCTCGTGCGTGCCCACGCCTTCCACTTCATGCGACGGCAATACGGGCTGGTTCCAGACGGTGTAGTCACCTTTCGCAATATTGTCGGCGAGCAACTGCAGATGCTTCTGCGCGAGTTCCGCCAGCATGCAGGCGCGAATGGCGCGAGCCGCGTGACGGCCGAGCGTGGAATGCAAGGCTGCCGGCGTGGCCCGAACTCCGCCGATCGCGGCGATCTTCTCGACCGCGAGGTCCGTGTACTTGCGCGTGAGCGGATGTCCCTGCGCATATCCGATCAGAACCTGCGCCAGCGGCCCGACCTGCGCCGGTTCTCCGTTGAATCGCGGCGCTTTCACCCAAGAGTACTTTTGCTCTCCGTCCCATCCGGTGAACGCCGGTTCAGTCTCGCCCACCCAGGGATGCAGCGGTTTCTCGCCCTGATAGTAGGCATGCGTGACGTCTTCGCTGACGGATTGCCGAAAAACGGCGTCGGAAGCGGTCTGGAAGCCTTTGACCCCAGCGAGATTGCCGTCGTGAATGTAGCCGCCGGGCAGGTCGTAAGAAGATCTGCGAGAATCGAGCGGCAGATCAGGGACCGCCAGATAATTGCGAACGCCGCTGCCGATCTTGAACCAGTCCGGATACATCGCGGCCACGGCGCATACATCGACGAAATACACCTGCTGCACGAATTGCGTCACTTCGGTCAGCAGAGTGCGAATTAATTCCAGTTTTTCCATCCCCAACGCGCTCTGGTTGTCGAGATCGATCGCGTTGGCTACTCCGCCCACGGTCAGATTCTGAATATGCGGCGTCTTCGATCCGAGAATGCCGACCACCTGCAACGCCTTGCGCTGATATTCGAGCGCCTGCACGTAGTGGGAGAATGCGAGCAAGTTGATATCCGGCGTCAGCCGCATAGCCGGGTGCCCCCAATAACCGTTCGTGAATATGCCCAGCTGACCGCTCGAGGCGACGGCGTTCACGCGATCCTGCGCAGCTTTCAGTTCATTCCGCGAGTTCCGAGTCCACGGTGAAAGACTTTCGGCCAGCTTCGAAGTCGCCGCTGCATCGGCTTTCGGGATCTGCAATACGTCGACCCAATCGAGCGCCGAGAGCTGATAGAAATGGACGATGTGATCGTGCAGCGCGTGGGCAATCAGGATCAGGTTGCGGATGTACTGCGCATTCAGCGGTACTTCCAGCTTCAGCGCGTCTTCCACGGCGCGCACACTCGCCATCGCGTGCACGGTTGTGCACACTCCGCAGAAACGCTGCGTGAACAGCCAGGCATCGCGCGGATCGCGCCCGCGCAAGATCTTCTCAATCCCACGCCACATGGTGCAGGATGCCCAGGCGTTGCTGACTGCGTTGTTCTCGACCTCCACGTCAATGCGGAGGTGGCCTTCAATGCGCGTGATCGGATCGATCGTGATTCGTTGTGCCATAACAGTTTGCCGTTAATCCGAGCCAGTCGTGGCCTCGGATTCTTCCTCGCCGAAATATCCAAATTTGAAATAGCCCGTCCAGCGGATGTAAGGCCGCCGGAAGCGGAAATAGCTCGCCATGTCATGCCACTCCTGCAACGGAGCGGGCAGAATAGCCAGACGCTTGACTGCAATTAGGAAACCCAGCACGCCCAGGGAGATAAAGCCGAGCGACACTAGAATCTCGATCGTCGCCGGAAAGTACAGCGCCTCGGGATTCGGCCGGAACGCCAGTGTCGTGGGGCTGAAGCGATAAATCATTCCTCCGGCAGAACTGAGCACATAGCCCACGAACATCGGCTGCGGATTGTGAAATCGAAGCGACCGTATCAGCAGCCATCCCCCGACCGAAATGAGAATCGTCTCCAACCAGAACACGCCCGCGAAGCGATCGAAATGGAACGCCGTCCCGAACGCGCCTCGGAACAAAATATCGAGAAGCCTGAGCCCCAGCCAGCCGAAGATCAGCCAGGCTGTGATCCGTGCCGCTTCGTCCAGAACGTCCATATCCATGGCGCGCTTCCAGACGAGGCAGCAGAGCATAGTCGTGCCCGCGACACACCCGAATGACATGAAGCAGGCCGCTCCCAGGTACAGCAGGGGCAGCCACGGTGTCTGCCACAGGGGATGAACTCGCTCGCCGGCCAGAAGCATCAATGCGCCGAGCGAAGACTGATGCATCCCGGGCAGCAGATAGGCCGCCGCAATGATCCAAGGAAAGAAGTAGTGCAACCGTTTTTCGATAATCGAAACTACCGGTCGCAGTCGCGAATCGAAGTACCACAGCCGTTCCAGAACCGCAGGAATGTTCTCCACCGCCAAGGGAATCATGGCGTAAACCGACATGCAGATGGCAACTTCGGCCAGCGGCGAATGCATGTTCCAGTTCCAGGGGAAGAGCATCCAGTAGAAGTTCCAGGGCCGTCCGGCGTCGACTCCGAGCAGGAGCAGGCCGCAGGCATAAGCGAGAAAGCTGGTCAGCAGGGCCATGCGCATCAGCGAATGCAGCCGCTTGAAGCGAAAGACCCAGGCCGCAATTCCAACCGCGAATGCGCCCGATCCGAGCGCCGTCAACACCATGACGTTGAACGTCTTCCAGATTCCCCAGCCGAATGCGTCGTTCATCCCGCTGACCGGGCCCAGGCCCGCCAGCTCGCGGTAGGCCGTCAGGATTAAGGCGATTAACACCAGCACCGAGAGCCCGAAGAAAAATGAATTGACGACAGGGAAGCCGTACACCGGTACGTACCGTTCCCAGCGACGTTTACTCTGATCTTGGGCTGTCGTTTGATTTGGGCTGCTCATAATTGGGCCCTCAATCCGGTTTGTTTTTCGCGCTCGTGCGCTTCCTCTTCGTGGCCGGTTATGCTCTTGCGGATGACTTGCACGAGCCCGGCATACAGCACAGCGGGCAAGGCGAAGTACTGATAGAACCGCCGCTGCCACCGCAGCGTTCGCGCGGGAACCGATTCCACTCCAAGTTCCGGCAATCCCAGCTTTTCGAACGGCACGTGCGACAGATACAAAGCTTGTGTGCCGCCGTTGTCGTGTTCTCCGTAGACTCGATCCTGATAGTAGCGGCCGGGATTGTTCTGAATCCGCCGCTTGGCCTCAAGCAACAGCACCGGCCGCGGCCCGAAAATCACCGCTCCCGTCGGGCACACGCTCGTGCATCCCGGCTTCAATCCTTTCTCCAGGCGATGACGGCACAGTTCGCACTTCGTCACGCGTGGATTAAATCCCACCCACTGGAAGCGCGGAACGTGATACGGACACGTAATCGTGCAGTAGCGGCAGCCGATGCATTTCTCGGCTGTCCAGGTCACGACTCCGCTCTCCGGATCCTTATGCAACGCCTGGAAGGGGCATCCCGCCGCACATGCGGGATCGAGACAGTGCATGCATTGCCGCTTAACGAAGGAAAACTCCGAGCCATCTTCAGATTTGTAGAGCTTGATTACATTGCGCGTGAGATCGTTCAGATCCGACGGCGCCTGATGCAGCGAGTCGCCTCGCGTGTCGGGCGGAGTGTCATTGGCTTCGGCGCAAGCGGCCACGCACGCCTTGCACCCGATGCAGACCGTGGCATCGTAGAGCAAACCCACCGCGGCGCTCGGCACCGGAATCGGCTCCGCGGCTTTGAGGACGTCGGTGCCGACCGTTACCGCAACCGCAGCCGGGACCGCGCCCTTACCCACGCGAGTGAACAGTTCTCGACGAGTGATGGCCATGTCAGGCCTCTTTCTTGTCGCTCGGCTTGTCGGCCGGTTTCGATTTCAACTTCTCTGCATACGCGATGTCGGCGGCCACCCGCGCCACGCCCGCTTCCGTGCTGCTCTGGAATCGCTGCGACGCAACCCAGGCCGCTCCTCCAACTGCTCCGGCAATCGCTCCTACCAGCCCAGCTGCGCCCACCTGCAGCCGTCCCGCGGTGCTGTAAATCGGCGGATAAGTGTCCGGAGGAGTTGCGAGATGGATTGGAACGGTTTCAAACGTGCCCATCTTCCACACGACATTCTTTTCGGTACAGCCCAAGCAGGGCACTCCGATCCCGATCGGCCACACGCCGGGAATCTCGTTGAAGTGCCGCGTGGAACATGCCGCGTGTGTGACCGGGCCCTTGCAGCCCAGCTTGTAAAGGCACCAGCCTTTGCGATGTCCTTCGTCGCCGAATGCCGTGGCAAATCGCCCGGCATCAAAATGCGCACGCCGCGGGCAGTTTTCGTGAATCACCCGCTCATAGGCGAATTTCGGACGATGAAACTCATCCAGCTCCGGCAAACGGCCCATGGTCGCGTATTCCAAAACCAGAGCCAGCAGGTTGTAGGGATTGGGTGGGCACCCGGGCAGATTGATAATCGGCTTTCCCAAAATTACGGAGTCTACACCCATGGCCCCCGTAGGATTCGGATCAGCCGACGGCACTCCGCCCCACGAAGCACACGATCCGATCGCAATCACGGCCGCGGCTTGCGCGGCAACGTCTTTCGCAACCTGAATCGCGGGCCGCCCCGCAAGCTCCATGAAGACACCGTCATCTCTCGCCGGAATCGCTCCTTCGACCACCAGCACATATTTCCCGGCATTTTCTTCAATTGCCGACCGCAGCGCCGCTTCGGCCTGCGCTCCCGAGGCCGCCATCAGGGTCTCGTGATAATCGAGCGAGATGATGTCGAGAATGAGGTGAGCGACATCTGGCGCCGTGGTGCGCAGCAGCGTCTCGGTGCATCCAGTGCAATCCTGGAAGTGCAGCCAGATCACCGACGGCCGACGCGCTTTGCCGATCGCGCGCGCGACTTGTGCCACGGTCGCCTTGCTCGTCAGAGTCAGTCCGACGGGTGCAGCGACCATCAATGTTGAGCAGAGCTGAAGAAAATTACGGCGGGAAACGCCGCTCTTACGAAGGTGAACCGCGATGGTTTCTTTCTCGCTTGTCTTCATGGACAAGCCTCCATTAACGAAGTGGATTGCGCGCGCGCACACTTCAGCGGTGGCGTGGTCGTCGTGTATACGACCAGCGCGACGCTAATTCCTTTGTTTTCTATCCGCTCGGTCAAGTGTGCCGGAGGGTGTTTGCGCAGGCTTTCTGGTGTCGATCGGAACCGGGCATATTAAAAGAAGGAAAAATTGCGTTTGCCAGAAGCCCTGCGCTTCAGTTTCCTCTGCGCACTTCCTTTCTGAATAGGCGGTCCGCACCTATCCAAAACGAGACGAATGCAGTGTTTATGCCTGATCGCAAGTCTGGCAACAGTGATTTCAGTCACGGAATGAGGTGATTTGAATCTCCCGGACTCGACCCGGAAATGCTCTAGTGTGGGACTTGTTGCGGAACTTTACAAGTAAGATGCTGCAAAAGGCTACCGGAGGGGACGGAATCCCACCGAACGCGGATGCCGGGGTCTGAGGTCTGAGGTCCGAGGTCGGAAGTCCGAGACCTTTGATTCCATTGCGCCTACGGCCTATTTCTTTGTCTCGGTTACGGCCGGCTTGATTTCATCCGCGGACTTCTGCAACGAGTCGAGAGTGTTTGCGTCGAGCTGATAGAGCGTAGGATCGTTCTCGCGCTTCGCAATGCAATTGTTGCCTGATTTTGCGATCGATACTTTCTCGACTCGCTTGCCGCCATCGGAGGTGACTGCAATAGTGATCGGCGGCGGCAGAGCCCCGCCCTTCGTAAATCCGGAGTCGAGCAACTTATTCGCCGAAACGTCGCGCAACGCAGAAACGAAATCCTGCGCGCTGATCGCATCCATCTTCTTTCCGTTCGACCACCAGTCCGCTCCGCTCCTGCTCAGGTAATAGGCCTTCGATCCGTCGTGCATCTCGATTTTGTCGGGATCGGTGAATCCGAAATCGAACACCTTCTTGTCGCGGAAGTCGTCCAGCCCCTTATCCATCGCCTGGCCGAGGCTCGAGTCGACTTTGTACGCGCCTTCGACCACGCTGGATTTCGCGTAATACGTGTCTTTGTCCTTGCGAACCTGCAGTTCCTGTGTGCCGGCCAGGTCGGTGACTTTCGCGATTGCGACGGGCTTGGCGTGAGCGAACGCTGATGCTGCGTCTTTCTCGCTCGTGGCTGATCCGCTCAGATCCATGCGGGCGTCAGTCAGTTTCTGCACCAATTCGCCCACCTGCAGCGTATCAGCGCGCAGCGGCTTGGGCTTCAGAATCTGCCACTCGTCTTTGTCGCGTCCGAACTCAATGGTCTGGTTGTCTCGCTCGAGCTCTAATCGGCTGATTTTGTCGGGAGCGACCGTCAGCAATCGCTTATCGCGGAGATCGCTGACAGATTTGTCAAAGCTGGTCTTGTTGTAACTCGCGATGGTAAAGATCCGCGGATCGCCCGTAAGCATGGCATACACCGCGCTGCCGGTCGGCGTGTCGTCGCCGATCAAAAGCTTCTGACTCTTGTTGTCCTTTTCGCTGAGATCGACTTCGAGGGTAGGTTGCGCCAGACCAAAGGGCTGCAAATCCGAGGCCTTGTCTTCCACAACACGCTCCGATCGCAAGGACGCAAGCGCCGAGACCATGCTGGAAACTGTGTTCTGGTCGGCGGAGAGCGGCTTCGGTTCCGTGATCTGCCACGATCCCGAGCCGTCCTTGCTCAGCGCGATCGGCGCCGAATCTTTCTTCTTCAGGTCGACCTTGGTGATCGAAGCTTCGTCGAGTTTCAGGATGGCCGGGCTCGTATCCGCCGAGACCGTCGTGTCTTCTTTCGGCTTGCGATGTTCCGACCAATAAAGCGTCCCAACGAGGGCGAGAAGTACGACGGTAGAAAGAATCAGGCTGCGCAGTTTCATAATCTCAGTGCGAATAGTGAAATTTCTTCGGGCAATTCATGATCGAACTGTCATCCCGAACGGGAGCGGAATTGCCCGATCGGGCAATTCCGTGCAGTCGAGGTTTGCTTGCGATTTCTGCGTCTTGTCGCAGAGCGCTATCTCCGCTTCCACCACATCGCGATTCCGCCGATTACGACGATGCCCGGCAGCAGGAACTGGCTGGTGATGACTACCCAGTTCATCTGCGCGCTCGTCATTGTGATCCGGCGATCTTCCTGCTGCTTGGGACGGATCGAAATCAAATCTTCATCCGATGCCAGCCAGTTGATCGTGTTGAGCGCGAGATCGCTGTTCCCGTTGAAATTGATAAAGCGGTTCGCAGCCCACGATGAGCTGCCCACCACCACAAAACGTCCCTGAGAATTTTCTTTGCCCGTGTTGTACGTTCCTGCGGCGGCGAGCGTCAGCGGACCCTTCGTGTTCTTGGGATCGTTCACGTTCACCTTGGGCGAACTCAGATTATTCGTCGCCAGGCTGGTGCCGGAGGAGTCAAACATCTTCTCCACGGTCGTCTTGTCGGTGTTCTTGATCTCGATGGAGCGCGACAGCGGGAGGCCGGTGGCCTCGCCTCTCATATCGTTAACGATCGGCTGCGTGGCGTAGTTGGTTACCAGTGCAACCTGAGGTCCAAGCCCGGCAATTTGCCCAATCGGATTCAGATCCAGAATCAGATCCTTCTGCACCGTCACGCCCCAGCTCGCAAGCAAATTCGTGAGCGCATCGTTATCGGCGATCTCCTCCTGCCCGAGCTTTAGCGGCGGATCCAGCATGAACAGCGCGCGTCCGCCATCCTCTACATACTTCTTGATGGCATCGACTTCCGGCTGTTCATAATCGCGCGTCGGTCCGGCAACAACCAGAGACGTGCACTCGCTCGGAACCTCGGCCTTGGTCAACAGGTCGACACTTTTCGTCTCGTAATCGTCTTTTCCCAGCAGATCTTTGAAGTGCGAAAGTCCTTCGCGGTCGCTGTCATCAAGTTGATGCTCGCCGCTGCCCTGCACAAAGCAGACCGTGCGGGTGGTGTTTTTCAGATCGCGGATGAAGGCTCCCGTAATGCCTTCTTCCGTCATGTCCTTGGCCACTTCTTTTTTGTCGCCAATCTGCACCACCGCCGTTCCCAGATTTCGAATCCCTGCCTCGCGCGCGACCTCAGGCTCCTTGTCAGGATCGACATAAGCAATATGGACTTTTGGCGACAGGTTCGCATACTCATCGAGCAGGTCTCTTCCGTCGCGGAAGCGCGTGCTCTGATTGAAGTATGTGATCGTCGCGTTTTGCTTCAATCCCTTGACGATCTTCGCCGTCTGATCCGACAGGCTGTAGCGCTTGTTCGATGTTGCATCGTAGGACTTGTTGTAACGGTCGGCGAGTACGTTGGCGATAACGACGACTGCGACTACGATCAGGATGTAGGTCGTCGCATACGCAACATATTTCGTTTGTCTCGCCTTGATCCACTGGCTTGCCATCTATGACCTCCAGCGCAGCGATTCCATCGATCGCGCCGTGAAAAATAATCCCAGGAAAATTACTGCCGCATAAAAAATTGCGTCTTTCGCTTGCAATACTCCTCGGGCAAACGACTCGAAGTGGGTCACCACCGACAGGTAGGAAAACACTCGCGCCCAGCTCGCCATCTCGAATTCGCCTATCCATCCGACCACCCAAAGCAGGATGCAGACGCCAAACGTGGCTGCCCCGGCAATGATCTGGTTCTTGGTCAGCGTGGAAATAAATGTTCCGATCGCCAGCAGTGCCCCCGCCTGCAACAGCAGACCGAGATAGCCGATCAGCAGCGGCTTCCAGTCAGGATTGCCGTAGTGGAACAGGAAGGCGAAATTCAGCGCCGTGAACAGCAGCAGGCAGGAATACATGATCAGCGAGGCAAACCACTTGCCCACGATGATCTCCAGATCGCGCACCGGTGACGTGGCCAGCAGTTCGATCGTGCCTGTCCGCTTCTCTTCCGCGAACAGCCGCATCGTGATCATCGGAATGAAGAACAGCCCGATCACGCTCACATTCGAGAGCAGCGGCCGGATAACCTCCTCGTTGATATTCATCGGGGCCATTTCTCCCCGCATCTGCATTTCGATTCCGGCAAACACGAAGAAGCGCAGAGCAGTCCAGAAAAAGTAGCCGAAGATCAGCCCAAACATCGTGAGCAGAAGGTAGGCCACTGGCGAAGCGAAGTAGCTGCCCAATTCTTTCCGGCAGATGATCCATGCATTTCTCATTGCAGCACCTCCTGCGCAGCCACTTTCTCCACCTCACCTGATGCTTCGCTACCGGTGAGCTGCAGGAAGATCTCCTCCAAACTCATCGCCGAAGGCCGCAGTTCATTCAGATCCCATCCGCCTTGCACCACAGCCCGCGCCAGATCCCCGCGCACCAGTTGTCCTTTCTCGCTTTCCACTTCGAACACTGCATGGCTGTCGCCTTGCCGCTTGCAGACTACTTCGCTGACACCGCCGACCTGTTTCAATTTGTGTTGCACGATCATGACGTCAAACGATCCGCCCCGGCCGGCCACCTCGATCACGACTGATTCCGCCCCGCGCGCTCGCGCCTGCAAATTGCGGACCGAATCGGTCGCCACAAGCTTGCCTTTGTTGATGATGATCACTTGCTCGCAGGTCTGCTCGACCTCCGGAAGGATATGCGTGCTCAAGATAATCGTGTGTTCGCCGGCAAGATCTTTGATCAGGTCGCGCGTCTCATTAATCTGCTTGGGATCCAGTCCGGCCGTCGGTTCGTCAAGAATGAGCACGTCCGGATTGTGGATGATGGCCTGCGCCAACCCAACTCGCTGCCGATATCCTTTCGAGAGCTTGCCCAGCAGTTTGGTTTTCACGTCGGCAATCGCGCAGCGGTCGCAGACGTAGTCCACGCGCTTCTGCAAAGCCGCTCCCGACAAGCCTTTCAGCTTGCCCACGAACTTAAGATATTCGAGCGTCTCCATCTCCGGATAAATCGGAGGTGTTTCTGGCAGATAGCCGATTCGTTTCTTTACTTCGAGCGGATGCTCGAGTACGTCGAATCCGGCCACGGTGGCCGTGCCCGCAGTCGGCGGCAGGAAGCACGTAAGCACGCGCATGGTCGTCGTTTTGCCCGCTCCGTTTGGGCCGAGAAATCCAACGATCTGGCCTTTGGCTACTTCGAATGAAATTTGATCAACGGCAATCGTGCGCGCGTAGCGTTTGGTGAGGTCTTTAACTTTGATCATATATATTTGCCGGCAACGCGGGAGTGCTCAACGTTCGGCCAAACCAGCTTTGAAATGTGGGATGCATTTATCTTAAGAACGGGTGTTCCCAAATGTCAATTTTGTCGACGATATTTTTTTTCGAAGGTCGCAAAGTTTTTCGCACCGATGCCGACGAAAAATCCGCAACGCGGATACCTGAAAGCAATACGCTAATCTGGCGCATTTGAGCGTAGCCGGTCGAGATGCTCGTGTAACAGGACCTTCGGCTGGCGATTCCGGTTAGATTTTCAAGACCGCGGCCCGTCAATACAGAATTTTGTTCGGCTTTTCCTCCCACGCGCGAAAGGCGGTCAAAGCCTGTTCGTGCATCATTTGGATCATCGGAATCTTGCGTGCGGTGAACTGCTGGGCGAATTCGCGGTAAATAAACGAATCGTCGAACCCGGCCTTCGACGCATCCGCGGCGACGTTGCCGAAGTAGATGCGCGAAAGGTGCGCCCAGTAAATCGCGCCCAGACACATCGGACACGGTTCGCACGAGGTATAGATGTCGCATCCCTTGAGCACAAAACTTCCGAGTCTGGCGCAGGCCTCGCGAATCGCAACCATTTCGGCGTGCGCGGTCGGATCATTCTTTGCGGTGACGCTATTGACTCCCTCGGCAACAATTTTGCCGTCTTTGACGATCACTGCGCCAAACGGTCCGCCATTCCCGCGAACAACGTTGTCAATCGAAAGTTGAATGGCGCGTGCCATGAAAGAGTTGTCCATGTGAGCCGCTCCGGTGCTGCGTTACCCCATTCGATGCGCAGGCGTGGAAACCGAATCCGCGCGCATTCGTCAACATGGACTCACTTGCGCCGGACTTCACTGTGAATCGAGTATAGACCGCGAATGCTATTCAGCGAAAAACCTCGCACATTCCGAGGCAGCGCTCAGGAAAATCCATTTCCGCAAATCCGAAATTCTAAGAGACAATAACAACGATTCCCTTTCCAATGACCACCGCCAGATGAATATCTCCCATTTGTCCGGGCAGTTCGAGAAACTCTTCGGCACTCGTCCTCAGATCTATCGCGCGCCGGGGCGCGTCAACCTGATCGGCGAACACACGGATTACAACGACGGCTTCGTCATGCCGGCTGCGATTGCCTTCTCAACCTACGTGGCAGTTGCTCCTCGGCGCGATCGCCAACTCGCGATTCACTCGGAGCAATTTCCCGATTCCTTTGAATGCGAGCTCGACAATCTTCCCCAGCGTCGTACCGGCTCGTGGTGGGACTACATTCTTGGTGTTGCGCTAGAACTGCGCAGACGTGGGCTTCATCTTTCGGGCGCGAACTTGCTCGTGCATGGGGAGGTTCCGATCGGCGCAGGCCTGAGCTCTTCTGCCGCGCTCGAAGTTGCCTCCGCATTCGCTCTAATGAATCGAACCGAAACGAGCCTGCCCCGCCCTGAAATCGCCAATGTCTGTCGGCAGGCTGAAAACAATTTCGTCGGAGCCCGCGTCGGCATTATGGATCAGTTCGTTTCATGCCTGGCGCGAGGCGGGCACGCCATTCTTCTCGATTGCCGGACGCTCGAGTATCAGTTCGTTCCCGTGCCTGCCGGCATCCAGTTCGTGGTTTGTAATACGATGGTCAAACACGACCTCGCCAGCGGCACTTACAACACCCGCCGTGCCGAATGCGAAGAAGCAGTTCGATATTTCGCGCAGTGGGATCCTGCTGTTCATGCTTTGCGTGACGTCTCTGTCGATCTGCTCAACCAACATGCCGCCGATCTTCCCCCGATCATTTTGAAGCGGGCCAGGCATGTGATCTTTGAAAACCAACGCACACGAGATGCCGCGCGGGCCTTCGCACAGGGAGACATGCTCACGGTCGGCCAGCTTCTGCACGCGTCCCACTGCAGCCTGCGAGATCTCTATGAAGTCAGCTGCAGGGAGCTTGACCTTATGGTCGAAGCCGCCGAAGGCCTTCCCGGTTTCATCGGTGGACGCATGACCGGCGGTGGTTTCGGAGGATGCACCGTGAATCTCGTCCGCCAGGAAGATGCCGACGAATTCGCCGCACAAATCGCGCAGCGCTATCGTGCTGGCAGCGGAATCGACCCGCAGATTTACATCTGTTCCGCCGAAGATGGTGCGCAAGCCCTGACAACCACCTCACCGGTCCGCAATCCAGCCTGATACACTACTTCGCGGTTTTGAACCTCAACGCCGGCGCGCATCCGCAATGACTCGCAAACCCACGCTCACCGCTGAACTGATGGCAGAGTTCCTGGGAACATTTGTGCTGATTCTCTTCGGCACCGGCGTGGTCGCCATGGTCGTACTTTTTCCCACAAATAATCCTGGCGAGACCATCCACGGCGGCTACACCAACATCACTCTCGGCTGGGGACTCGCTGTCACTATGGGCATTTACGTCGCAGGCA
Organism: Candidatus Sulfotelmatobacter sp.; assembly: GCA_030039195.1. GTDB lineage: Bacteria > Acidobacteriota > Terriglobia > Terriglobales > Acidobacteriaceae > Sulfotelmatobacter. Next base: position 14,759 of record JASHQK010000077.1, on the reverse strand, counting down.
AGATTTCCGGCGCTCACCTCAATCCCGCCGTCACTCTCGCCTTCGCCACTTTCCGCGGATTTCCCTGGCGCAAAGTGCTGCCCTACTCGATCGCTCAAACGGCCGGAGCGTTCGCCGCAGCCGCGCTAGTGTTCTGGGATTACTCACCCGCGTTTCGTCATGTCGATCCACAACTGGTGCGGACCGCTGGAGTCTTTACGACCTTTCCCGCTTTCCCGAACCTGCCGCAGGCTGGATTCCTCGATCAGTTGATCGGAACAGGATTGCTCGTTCTGATGATTTTCGCGATTATTGACGAATTCAATGCACCACCGGGGGCGAATCTGGCTCCCGCGCTCATCGGACTTGTAGTGGTCGCGATTGGCATGAGCTTCGGCGGAATGTACGGCTATCCCATCAACCCCGCACGCGATTTCGGCCCGCGCCTGTTTACGGTCGTTGCCGGATTTCGAAATAACGGCCTGACCGATGGAAGTCACGTGTGGTGGATCCCGATCGTTGCGCCGCTGCTCGGAGGACTAACCGGTGCGGCGCTCTATGATTTTGGAATCAGGAGATTCTTATTGAGATTCGCACTCATCGACGAAGCCGGAGGCAAGCGCCAACACGTGTCGGAACTTGCGAGGGAATAGTTGTGCGGACGCCGGAATCGGATTGCAGATTTCACGTCAGGCAGTGCCGCCGTAGAAATGCTGGTCAGCATCTGAGCGGTACGGATTCGGCCATGTTGTGGAGCCGCAGAGCTTCACATAAGGGCGCGCCTTCAGGCGTGCCGTAAGAGCGCAGAAACTTAAGCGCCTTTAGGCGCCGCGCGAATGCAGGAGAGCCCGTGCGTTACATCCTCGCACTCGATCAGGGCACGACCAGTTCACGCGCTCTTCTGTTCGACGAAGAAGGCGCGATCCGCGCTGTGGCGCAACGCGAGTTCGATCAGATTTTCCCCCAGTCCGGATGGGTCGAGCACGATCCCGAACAGATCGTCTCTTCCCAAATCGCTGTCGCGCTCGAAGCGCTCGCAAAGGCTCAAGCTCGGCGCAACGACGTGGTCGCGATCGGCATCGCCAATCAGCGCGAGACTACCATCGTCTGGAATCGGGAAACCGGTGTGCCCGTCCACAACGCCATCGTCTGGCAAGATCGCCGCACAGCTGATTTCTGCGAACAACTCCGTTCCCAAGGGCACGCTCCGCTCATCCAGCAGAGCACCGGCCTGCTCATCGACGCATATTTTGCGGCCAGTAAGATCTTGTGGATCCTGGAAAACGTCTCCGGCGCACGTACTCTGGCAGAACAAGGAAAACTCGCATTCGGAACCGTCGACACCTGGCTGCTCTGGAGGCTCACCAATGGACGCATTCATGCGACCGATGTCAGCAACGCTTCGCGCACGATGCTTTTCAATATTCATTCCGGTGAATGGGATCGCGAATTACTCAATCTGTTTCGCATCCCGCCCTCGATGATGCCTGAGGTACGACCGTCCAACGGCATCTTCGGCGAGGTAACTGCACTCGGGCTCGAAGGAATCCCGATCGCGGGAATCGCCGGGGACCAGCAAGCGGCTCTTTTTGGCCAGCATTGCACCGTGCCCGGTCTGACTAAAAACACTTATGGGACGGGTTGCTTCATGTTGCAGAACACGGGCGCGCGTGCGGTCGACTCCGAAAACCGACTCGTAACCACCATTGCATGGAAAATTGGCGACAGGACCGAGTATGCGCTCGAAGGCAGCGTCTTCGTCGGAGGCGCGGTCGTGCAGTGGCTGCGCGACGGCTTGGGGCTCATTCGCAAATCCGAGGACGTCGAAGTTCTGGCAAAGTCCGTTCCCGACAACGGCGGCGTTTATTTCGTGCCCGCATTCGTCGGTCTCGGCGCGCCGCACTGGGACTCCTACGCGCGCGGTTCGATCTTCGGCCTCACTCGCGGCACAACTGCCGGCCACCTCGCCCGCGCTGCTGTCGAAAGCATTGCCTATCAGGTCGCCGATCTTTTTGACGCCATGCGCAAAGATTCCGGCAACGCGGTGCAGGAAATCCGTGTCGACGGAGGCGCTGCCGCCAACGACAGCCTCATGCAGTTTCAAGCCGACATCCTCGGCGTGCCCGTCGTGCGGCCAGCCATCACGGAGACAACTGCATTCGGCGCAGCCCATCTGGCCGCGCTCGCGATGGGACTCTGGCCGCGCGATCTCGATCGCGATGCCACCACCCGACGCTTCGAACCGGAAATGCGCGCCTCCGAAGCCCGCGCCCTTCGCGACCGCTGGCAGGAAGCTGTCTCGCGCACAAAAAATTGGCATACGGCTTCCTAGCCAATCTGATCCAGAGCGCGGGATCAGCAGAGAGCAAGGATCGGCCGCAGAGCGGCGGCATGAGAAAGCCCGCCACGGGAGTGGCGGGAAAGGAGTCAAAGTTGAACGAACCGAGTCCGCGCTATCGGACGGCACAATTTCGATACAGCCCCTCCGGGATGGAACAAACCGGCGAGGCGACGCCCGACGCTGACGCTATTGCTCGATCCAGAATACCGCTCCCTTCGCGATCGCCGGCAAATCGTAGATCATCAAATCCCCTCGGCGCGCTCCCGCAACCGGTTGCACGTCTCCCATGAATGGCAAGAAGAATGCCTTGACGTCGGTCTTTGAGGCAACGCTCACTTCTACTCCGGTTTGCGGCATCTGTGCGGGATTTGACCCTCCGACCAGCCCAGCAAAATTGGCCAAGAACACATTAATGTGCCCGTCGGATGTTCGCGCGATCGAAGTCGCAACGTGCGGTCCGGCTTTGATCTTCACCGCACCCGAGCCCTGCAAGCTATCTAAGAACGTCCCCTCGGAGTCCGGCGACGTATGCTCGAAGTCTTTCTGCAGTTCCATCTCATATCTCTTTCCCGGATCATCCACGAACTGCTCGACGTTGGCCGCATTTCCGATCCCAGTTGCGTCGGTTCCAGTGATAACCAATTTCCGTCCCGATCCTACGAAAGCCTGCAGCTGGCTTATCTCCTCTGTGCTCAACTCCCGCACATCCGGCAATACGAGCGTCGGCCCGTGAAATTCCGCCAATGTCCTCGGCGTCACAATCTGAAATTCCATATGCTTCTGCATCAGCAGGATCAAAATCCCACGATACGACGCAATAAATTCATCCGCATGGAAATTGCGGGTTGTCGGCGAGAAATACACTCCAATCGGATCAATCGGCGAGCGCGGCAAATAAAATGTCTTCTCGTGCGCCGCAATCCACGCAAATATCTTCTTCCGCGTCGGCAGTTCGTTCGATCCCGCCATAGAATGCCCCGGCGCATCCCAGAAGTTCGCTCCCGCCATCACTTGCGACATGGCCAGATTCATCATCGCCTGCCGGATATCGACTTTCTTGTCGCCGTCCCAAGAGTAATTCAGAATCCACGTGGGCTTATCTTGACCCGACGGCGCCTGCGCGAACGCCCGAAACGAATGCATCCCAACCTGGTAGCGGAACCAGTCCAGCGGCGTCCGCTCCGACGCCATGTGGTCGCCTTCCCCGAACTCGTATTCATGTGCGATCGCATCCACCACCGGATACAGGCTGTACACGTCCGCTCCCACCCGCACCGCTGCCTCTTCGATGCCTGGATAAATCTCCGGAATGATCTTGATCTTCGGATTCACGTCCTTCGCATTCCGCGCGATCTCGGCTAAGAAAACAGTGAACGTCTGAATCCGAAACTCGACCCATTTTCGAAATGCCGGATCGGAAAAATCTCCCAGCTTTAAATCATGCTTCGCATCTAATCCCGTCTGCTGCTTGAACGCCGCGACCGTGTAATCATCGAAGCTCGCCCAGGTGTTTTCCCATCCCTCGAAGTGCGTCATCCAATAAGGAATGTCAATGTAAATTCCATCGATCCCCGTCGCCGCAATCTGTCGCACGTGTTCCATGTAAATCTTCCGCCACTCCGGCGCATACGGACTCACCCACACATCTTCATCGCCTGGCCGAATCCAGAATGCAGTGCCGCCGCCAAAAATCGCCGGTTTGCCGTGGATGTCGCGCTGCAGCCAGTCCGGATGCTCTTTCGCCAGCGTATGCCGCGTCTTATCGGCATTTGCCGTGATGCACTCCGTCCCGGCTATGTATACGAATGCATAATTCCCGGCTTTGTGCGCCTCTTCCGCGACGGCGTGAATCGCCTTCAGCTTTTCTTCCGGATGAACGAAGCTCTCGTAGCGACCTTCAATGTCGTTGTCCACTTCAATCCCGAATACATCACTCGCCTGCGCCTTGCGCACGATCTCGGCCGCATCGCCGCCTCTCAACCCATACGCGCCGATACGAACGTAGTTCGCCCAGTCCTGTCCTGCGGGATACGAAGCCGGAGCGCTTTGCCCGAGTAACACAACTCCGCACGCTCCCAATAGCACTAAGGAGAAAAAAGCATTTCGATTTTTCATATCTGGTGACCGGATCTCAGACGCTCCGCCTCAGAACTCAAAGCGCAGTCCGAACTGAAAGGTGCGCGGGATTTGGAGAACATTCCCGCCGACGCTGGTGTCGCCGGTGATTGTGCCGAAAAAGGCATTTGGCTGACCGTCATTTCCAACAGCTGAATTCGGCTGGGCGAAACGCGGATGATTCGTGAGGTTGAACATCTCCGCCCGCAGTTCCAGCCGGGTGCCCTCCTTGGGTACAAACGATTTGTAGAGATTCAGATCGGCGTCGTGAATGCCGTCGACGCGCAGCCCGGAAAAGTAGCGAGGAGCATTGCCGGGGTTCTGGTCGCCCGGATCCGCAAAGCAGTTTGCATTCAGGAAAGTCGGTCCGCCGTTCCCCGCATTTTGCCAGTTCAAAGCCACCTCGTTCATGCTTGTGCCGGTCTTGAGTTGCGAGCAGACCACGTCCGGACGCTGCGTGCCATTCGACAAACGAGCGGTAGCCATGCCGATGGCCATCGGCTGCCCGGATTGTTCGGTGATCATCGTCGCGATCGACCAGCCTCCGATGACCCCGTCGAGAACCCGGTTCATGTTGCCGCCAATCCACTGTTTGCGGCCCACCGGCAGATCCACAACCACTGCGGCCGCAAGCCGCTGCGGCGTATCGTTCGCTCCGATGCTGTGCTCGGCAGTCAGGCGGTCCAGTTGCTGCGGAAGACCAAGGCCCAGCGCCCCCACCCAGTTGTTTCTCCCGGCGGAGGAATCGTCGGTTGCCTTCGAGATCGTGTAACTGCCCTCAAAACTGATGTGGTGCGTGGTTCGCTTCTGGAATCGTACCTGCATCGCGTTGTACCAGGAGCTGGCCTCCTCGATCATCAGCCCTTCGAAATCCTGGGCGAATTGCGGGTAGGTCGCCAGCAGATACGACAAGGGAAGCGTCGCATTCCCATAGTTCGAGTTAGGTTCGTTGAAACAAGGATTGCCCGCGGAAGGCGTGCAGGGCGTGTTAAACATCGCGTAAAACGGATTGCCGACTGGAGTGTCAAGAAAATTGCTCACGCAACTGCTGTTGTCACAAGCGCCTACGCCATTTCCTTGAGTGATGTCGTTGTAGGTGTGCACCGCAGCCGAAGTCTGCGCCAACAACGCCGAGGGAATGAAGTCCCGGTTATTGGTCCCCGACCACGGCAGATGCGTGCTGCGATTGGCCGAGTAGTCTACCCCCAACACAATTTGGCTGGGCAGCAGCCGCTCGATTCCCAGATTCCACATGTAGATGTTGGCGTCTCGCGCCGCGGTTGTGCCGAGATCGTTCGGGTTTTGATATCCCCAGTTCGCAAGCGCCCCGTATTGCGTGCCTTGCGGACCCGTAAACCCGGCGGGAAACGGATTTTCCAGCGTCGCGTATTGCGTCGCGAAATTATCGTTCGTAAAAAACAGGTTCGCTGTCTTGCGGAAGGCGGAGCCAGGGTATTGGAAATTCGTGGCCGGGCTCATCCCGAAATAAATTCCCGCACCGCCCCGCACCACGGTTTGCGAAGCGAGTTGGTATGAGAACCCGAGCCGCGGTCCAACATCCTTCCAGTAGGTCGGAACAGTTCTCATGCTCGAAGTCGCGAACTGCGTCGTGCCATAGATCTCCTGCGACGACGGTAAATTCAATCCGGGTATGCTCTGCATCGTTCCCTGCGCGCTCATCCATCCCGCCGCTTGCGCCGCGGCCGGCAGACTCGTCAGATCGATGCTCACGCCGCTGTCTGCAGTGAAATTGCTGAACTCGATCTGGTTGTGCCGATCGGTGTAGGGCGAGCTCCACTGATAGCGCAGGCCGAGGTTGAGCGTGAATTTCGAAGTGACCTTCCAATCATCCTGAATATAAAAACCAGTCTCGAACGACCGGTTGGCCACTGACGGCGTGACCACCAGTTGACTGGTGGCGTTGACATTGTCGGCGTAACCGAAAGCCAGGCTGGCATAAGGGTTCCCCGAGGTGTTATTGGATGAATCGTAGTTGCTGTCCGGAGTTGGGGACGTGACGTCATCCGTGAAGGTCAACAAGCCGGTCGGATAGTTTGGCTGCCAGAAATTGTTATAGAAAATCCTCTGCTCTCCGCCGAACTTGATCAGGTGCGATCCCTTGGAGATCACCAGCTGCGACGAGTAGTTGACCAGCGTATGCCCAAATAAAGTGTTAATGCAGCACTGGTCATAGAGATCAGTCCATGGCAGGTTCCCTTGCATCAGGAATGTAGGCATCTTGTCGATCCCATTGGCCTGCTGGAACACCGCTGGTAATCCCTGTGTGCCGCTCGGCAAGGAAGCATTGAAACTCGAGATCGTAGGAATACTCGGGATCGACAGTTCGTGTACCCGGTCGATTCCTAGATGGCTGTTCCAAATGATCCTCGGGTTGATCGTCCAGGTGTACTCCAGCGAGCCGTTCTGCGCCACCTGCACACCGCTCCCGATTCCGTCGTTATCGAAATTGTCGCCTAGGGTAAGCGGAGTCGTATAGTTGCTCCAGCTTCGGCTGTATCGTCCGCTAATGTGGTGCCTATCATTGATCTGGTGGTCGATCTTGATGTCGAACTGATAGTCCGGGGCATTCGTAACCGTCGTGTAGTTATAGTTATAGAACTCGTTGGAGTTGCTCGGCTTCGGGTAGAGACTGAGGACGGCGAGCCCGATGGGATTGATTTCGTTTGCCGGAATTACATTTGGCGCGCTGATCTGCTGACCGCCGCAGTTAAAGCCAACCTGTGGCCGGATCACGTTAATTGTGGTTCCGCAATTCACATTGGGGTCGTAAATGTTCTGCGGGTTTCCGGTTGCCGGATTCATATCTGCCGAGAAGTCGCCCGTCCGCTCCGCCAACGTTGGCACGGTCACTTCTCCGCTCACTGCGCTGGAGGCAGCGACCTTTTCGAAGTCGACAAAAAAGAATGTGCGGTTCTTCACAATCGGGCCACCCAGTGTAAAACCGCCTTGGTCGCGACTACTGTCGGGCTTGGGATTGAACGTGGTACTACCCAAAAAATAAGCGGGATTGAAAAAATCGCGCGCGTCCAACTGCGAGCGCTGCAGAAAATACCAGGCGCTGCCGTGGAAGTTGTTGGTCCCGCTCTTCATCACCATGTTCACGACCGTGCCGCCATTGTTGCCGAACTCGGCGGAAAAGCTGTTGTTCTGCACGTTCATCTCTTGCAGACTCTCGACCAGCGGCTCGTAATAAACGTTGGAGTTTCCTCCCTCGCCTTGCTCCGGCGCGCTCAACAATGTCCCATCCAGCTGTATGTCGGCGGTCGCGTTGCGCTGCCCATTGGAGACGAAATTCGTTCCACTCGGATAGTTATCCTGCGTACCCGATCCCGTGGCTTCAGTGACGCCTGCGGCCAGAAACGTCAGGCCAAAGAAATCGCGGTTCATCAGAGGAATTTCTTTCACGTACTCACTGCTGATGTTCGTTCCCAGGGTGGCACTCTCGGTGTCAAGCAAGGGAGCAGTGGTAGTGACCTCCAGCGTTTCGTTTACGCTCGACGGGTGCATTACGAAATCAACCGTCGTCTGCTGGTCGACTTGCAAGACGACATTTCTCTTCTCATTGATCTCGAACCCCTTGCTCTCCGCCTTGATCGTGTAGACGTCAGGACGCAGGCCGACAATGAAATACTGCCCGTGGTCATTGCTGTGGGCCTGCTGTGAAATATTGGTTGCGACATCCGTGATGGTGACCGTCGCGTTTACCACCACCGCTCCGCTCTGGTCGGTGACTGTGCCGCGAACCTGCGCCTCATAACTGGCCTGCCCCCACGCATTCCGGGCGCAGAATGAAACAACAGCGAAGAGAAGGATGAACGCCGTCCGAAGCTGGCCACGCACACGCATAAGGCCTCCCGTGCCGTCGCCGACCCTGGTGCCAGGACGTTCTGCGTGCTCACTGGGAACTGGCAACTGAGTGCTGGCAACTGCCTTTCATATTCTTACGAGTTACAACTATTACTTTCGTTTATGGGTCCTAGTCAAGCGAAATCGTGCTGCAGACGAAATCGGTCGCAGCCCTGGTGGGGGTCGATTTTGCCGCCATATTCTTGACGCAACGGCCCGGCAGGCTTGGCATCATAGACTTAGGACATTTCATGAAAGCAGCCATTCTCACCTCGCCACGACCGATTGCGCAACGTCCTTTGCGCATCGACGAGACTACCAGGCCCAAATTGAAACCCGGCCATGTGCTTCTGCGCGTGCGCGCCTGCGGCGTTTGCCGCACCGATCTCCACATCGCAGAAGGAGAACTGGCGCCGCAGCACAGGGGCATGATTCCAGGTCATCAGATCGTCGGCGAGGTGATCGATGGCTCGACAAAGGAAATGCCTGTTGGGGCGCGCGTGGGAGTCTCCTGGATCGGCGGCATCGATGGGACTTGCCCATACTGTCAACGCGGCGAAGAAAATCTCTGCGACCATCCCACCTTTACCGGATACTCCGTTCCGGGCGGCTACGCCGAGTACACGCTGGCTCGCGCCGATTTCGTCTTCCCTCTGCCCGGTGCGCTCGATGATTTGCATGCCGCGCCGCTGCTCTGCGCCGGCATCATCGGTTTCCGCAGCCTGCGCGTTGCGGGTGTCAAACGCGGCGAGCGCGTGGGACTGTTCGGCTTCGGCGCGTCGGCCCATCTCGCCATCAGTGTGCTGCAGGCTTGGAAATGTGAAGTCTACGTATCTACACGCGGAGAGTCGCATCGGATACTGGCTGCCGCGATGGGCGCGACCTGGGTGGGAAGCGAAACCGAGAACCCGCCAGTCGAACTCGATCGCGCCATCACCTTCGCGCCGGCAGGAGACGTTGTGGTCGCAGCGCTCGCCAGCCTGCGCAAAGGCGGCGTGGTTGCGATCAACGCCATCCATCTCGATCGCATCCCTCAGTTCGATTACGACCGTCTGCTGTGGGGCGAACGCCAGATTCGCAGCGTGGCCAACATGACGCGCACTGACGCGCGGGACTTTCTCGCGCTGGCCGCAGAGATAAGTCTGAAACCAAAAGTGACCGTGTTCCCGCTCGATCAGGCCAACGAAGCCTTACTCGCGGTGAAAAATGACGCTATCGATGGCGCCGCTGTAATCGTCCCGTAACATTTGACTCCGCCCGCGGACGGGGCTTGCGGGCCCAGAACGTCTGCGGGATTTGTTTCTTCCATGTCTTCTTTCATTCACTAGCCAACAGGGCAGGCGACCTTCTTGTGACTTGATCCTGCAACTGACTGATCCAAAGTAATTTCGCAGATTATTCACAATTGATATGGGTTGCATTGACGCTCGCCCACTGGGGCCAAACAATGACCGCGCACTAACTTCACGCCTGAAGGGGCTTCCAAATGAAAAAAGCGATCATCGCACTGCTTCTGTTCGCGCTCGCATCCACGCAGACTTGGGCGGATCCCGGCCCCAATCCAAACCATGCCGAGTCCATGCGAAAGAAGGTGGTCAAGTGCGTGGATCACCACAGAAGAGTCGTCATCGAGACTTATGACGGCACACGATTTCAAGGTGTGGTGAGCGAGGCTGGAAGCGATGATTTCGTTTTGAGCTATGCCGGGCGGTCGACCACGTTGTCGTACCAAGATGTGAGAAGAATCAGCTGGCAATCCCCGGTCTGGAAGCAGGTAAAGGTGGGGATAGCCACCGTAGCGATCGTAGGGGCCCTGGTCGGTCTGGTCGCTTTATTCGGCGGATTTCGAGGTTAATCGGGGATGCCCTCGCCGCCCTTCGACTTCGAGCTGTCGAAAGTCGCATTTCTCGCCAAACCGGCGAGAAGTGGGCACCCAATCTTCATTTTGCGCCTCTGGGGCTCTGCACTCGTCCTCAGGGGCTAAAGCCTGTGGTTCAATAGAACGCCTTGACGCAGCCGTAAATGACCGCTCTTCACAGCTCGCCACCGGCGGGGAGGCTTTACCGCGCCAGCGTGTACATGCCGACGAACACGATGCAGAACACCGTAGCGTGTTTCAGTTCGCCCCAGCCGAGGCGGCGTACGAGCAAGGGGCTTGGTTCCTGAACGAAATAGAACCATCCGCGAAAAAGAAGCGGAGCAAAAGCCAGCGAAACAATGGCCGGCATTAAGCGCGACATGCAGGCCAGCGTGAGCACCGCGGTCATCAGAGCCTGTCCGAGTGCGAACGCCCAACCGTGAGCTACTTTGGCGCGAAAACCTTCAACCTTCGCCGTGTGGATGCGAAGCTGGACATAGTGGATCTGATCGCCGGCAAAAAGGATGTTGGCGAGCCAGAGCATGCAGGCGGTTTCATTGAAGTTTCCGGTAATGACGTAGTACGCGGCGGGCGCCGCAGCCGTCAGTCCGATCGTGCCCACCATTTCCGACCAGATGCGTGCGCGTCGGCCGAGCCGTTTGAGCAAAGCTTGCGCGATAAAGGCAACTGCGGCCACGGCTCCGAGCGGCCACAGATCCCGATTCTTGCCGGCCCACAACAGGGCGCACAGAGCCGCGCCTGCAATGGCTCCCAAAATCGCAATCGCCAGCTTTACGGTCCGCGCTTCTTCACTCGTCTGCGCTCGCATAGCGGAGGTGCCCAGCAGACTTTCCGCCGGAGTTCGCAACCAGAACAGCGCCAGCGCCGCGGCAGAAAGGAGAATGAGAGGGAAAATGTGGCTGCACTCGCGGAAGGCAACGCCCGCCCCTGTAATCATAGGGACGAGCAGCAAACCCCAGGCGCCATGTTCGCGGGGAATGATGAGCGCGCGGTGACGCTGGCGCCGAGCTTCATCCAACGCGGATTCCGTAGTCACAGGGACAGACATACTCCGATCCGGTATATCGGCTGCACACTCATTCAGGTGCAGATCGTAAATAGTGGCTTGCATAAAATTCATGTAACCTCATCGGACAAAGCCCACATCTTCTTGCTGCCCTACCGCCCGGCTCAGACCGGGCACAAAATCGTTCTGGGGCCGAAAGCGATTGCCCGTGCTATCGCCATCCTGCGGTGTAAATATGCTGCATGCCCTTGACTGCCCGCATGTACTGCGCCCGTTCGAAGGCTCCCGGATCGGGGCACTTCAGCTGGCTCATACTGCCCTGCATTTGAGCAACGGACTCGTATTCGTGCTCTTCCATCCAATCGCGCAGTTCGCGTTCGACATGGCGCAGGTGATTGATGCCATGCCGCATCAGCGCTGAGCACACCATGGTGACGTTTGCCCCGACCATCAGCAGCTTGATCACATCTTCCGCGTTGTGGACGCCGCCGGTCGCTGCCAGGCCGGCTCTTACCCGGCCGTACAGAATTCCGATCCAGGTCAGCGGAAGACGCAGAGCTTGCGGCGTGCTCAGCAAGACGTTCGGATGGATTTCCAGTGCTTCGAGATCGATATCGGGCTGATAGAAGCGATTGAACAGCACCAGACCGTCCGCTCCTATGGAATCGAGGCGATGCGCGACGTTGGCAAAATTGCTGAAAAAGGGACTCAGTTTCACGGCCACCGGAATAGTGACGGTCGATTTCACCGTGCGCAGAATATCCACATACGTGTTTTCGATCGCTTCCGCCGAGAGCGTCGGATCGGTGGGAATGTAATAGATGTTGCACTCGATGGCGTCGGCGCCGGCGCGTTCGATTTCCGCCGCGAATTTTGTCCAGCCACCCAGCGTCGATCCATTCAGGCTGGCTATGATCGGAATGCCGACTGCCGCTTTGACCATGCGGATGTGATCGAGGTATCCCTCAGGGCCGACCTGGAATTCGCTGGGCTGGGGAAAATAAGTGAGGGATTCGGCGAAGCTCTCGGTGCCATTGGCAAGGTGATATTCGAGATCCATTTCCTCCTGCCGTAGCTGCTCTTCAAACAGCGAATAGAGGACGATCGCGGAGGCGCCGGCCTCCTCCATGTGGCAGATGGCCTCAACTTCGCGCGAGAGCGGCGAGGCGGAAACAACCAGGGGAGAACGCAGCCTCAAGCCGAGATAGTTCGTGGTGAGATCGGTCATGGATTACTCCTTGCCTTTTTCCTGCAGCCTGCGCAAGAAAGTTCCTATCGCGTCGCGAAAAGCGACAAGGATGGGGCAACTGATTTTTATTTGAGCGCTCACTTGTTTACTCCCGCTGGGGCAGGTTTCTCCGCAGCCGGTGCTGCCTTCTCGGGCGAGTCTTTCGACTCTGCCGGGGTGTCTTTGCGAGCGGCCAGGTACTCGTACATGCGGTAGCGGCGCTCGACGTCCTGCTGCGCCAGCTTCCACAAGCGTGCAGCGTCTTCCGGCTTGCTCTTGGTGAGCATCTTGAAGCGCGTCTGCTGCAGCAGATACTCCTGCACTTTGCGCGTGGGCGCGCGCGAATCGAGTACCAGCGGATTCTCGCCCGCCGCGGCGCGCTCAGGGTTATAGCGATAGAGCAGCCACTGGCCCGATTCGATCGCGACCTTCTGATCAGTCATCGCGGTGGTCATGTCGACGCCGTGGGCGATGCACGATGAGTACGCAATGATGATGCTGGGGCCGTCGTAAGCCTCGGCTTCGAGAAATGCCTTGAGCGTGTGCTCGTCTTTCGCGCCCATGGCGACGCTGGCCACATAGACGTTGCCGTAAGTCATGGCCATCATCCCGAGATCTTTCTTGGGACCGGGTTTGCCGCCGGCAGCGAACTTCGCGACCGCGGCTCGTGGCGTGGATTTCGAGGCCTGGCCGCCGGTGTTCGAGTAAACCTCGGTGTCGAGGACCAGAATGTTGACATTGCGTCCGCTGGCTAGAACGTGATCGAGGCCGCCGTAGCCGATGTCATAAGCCCAGCCATCGCCGCCGACGACCCAGACGGATTTTTTGACCAGCATGTCGGCAAGAGCGAGAAGCTGCTTCGCTTCGGCTGAATTCAGTTTCTGCAGACGTTCTTTCAGAATCTCGACGCGCTGCCGCTGCTCGAAGATGTCGGCTTCGTCTTTCTGCGGCGAATTGAGAAGGGCCGTAACGAGTTCGTCGCCGAGGGCTCCATCGACTCGCTTGAGCAACTCGCGGGCAAATTCGGTTTGCTTGTCGATCGAGATGCGGAATCCTAGGCCAAATTCGGCGTTATCTTCGAACAGCGAATTCGACCAGGCCGGCCCGCGACCGTCAGCGTTCTTCGCCCACGGAGTCGTCGGCAAGTTGCCGCCGTAGATCGAAGAGCAGCCGGTAGCGTTAGCCACGATGGCGCGGTCGCCGAACAGTTGCGAAACCAGCTTCAGATACGGGGTCTCGCCGCATCCCGAGCAAGCTCCAGAGAATTCGAACAGCGGTTCCTGAATCTGCTGCTGCCGAATGTTGCTCACTTTGATCTTTCTGCGATCGAGATCGGGGATCTTGAGGAAGAAATCCCAGTTCTCGCTTTCCGGGGCGCGCAGCGGCGGCTGCGCAACCATGTTGATGGCTTTGAGCCGCGCCTCGCTCTTGTTCTTGACCGGACAGACATCGACGCAGACGCCGCAACCGGTGCAATCTTCGGGCGCGACCTGGATGGTGTACTTCATGCCGTGAAATTCCTTATCGCGAGCGTCGCAGGATTTGAATGTCGCCGGCGCGCCTTCGAGATGCTTCGAGTCGTAGACCTTGATGCGAATGACCGCGTGCGGGCAGACCATGGCGCACTTGCCGCACTGGATGCAGATCTTCGTATCCCACTCGGGAATTTCGAGAGCCAGATTGCGCTTCTCCCAGCGCGATGTGGCCGTGGGGAAGGTGCCGTCACAGGAAAATGCGCTGACGGGCAACTCATCGCCACGCCCGGCATAGATGGTGCCGAGCACTTCGCGCTCGAATTCAGGGGCGCCGGGGAAGACGCCCGGGATTTCGATCGTGCTGGTTGCAGCCTTTGGAACTTTCACTTCAAACAGATGCGCAAGGGTTTCATCGACGGCGCGCATGTTCTTCTGGACGACGTCTTCGCCCTTGCGCCCGTAGGTGTCGCGGATCGACTGGCGAATGGCTTCAATGGCTTCGTCGCCGGGCAGAACCTTCGAAATGGCGAAGAAGCACACCTGCATGATCACGTTCATGCGCGAACCCATGCCGGTATCTTTGGCGACCTGGTAGGCGTCGATGACGAAGAAACTGGCTTTCTTAGCGATCAGTTGCTGCTGCACGGCGCGAGGCAGGTGATCCCAGACTTCGTCTTTGCCGAACGGGCTGTTGAGCAGGAAGACGCCGCCTTCGACGAGCGACGAGAGCATGTCATAGCGCTCGAGGAATATCCACTGATGGCAGGCGACAAAATTTGCCTTCGAAACCAGGTAGCTGGAGCGGATCGGCTGCGGGCCGAAGCGCAGGTGCGAGACGGTCATCGCGCCGGATTTTTTCGAGTCATAAA
>JASHQK010000724.1 GCA_030039195.1 Candidatus Sulfotelmatobacter sp. | reverse complement strand
ATTCCTTACAAGCTGATCGGGAACGGACGCGCACTTGCACTGCACGACTTCATCGTCTCGCGGCGACTTGGAAAACTACAGGGACAATTCGACATCATTCACACGTGGCCGTCCGGCGCGCTGCGAACGCTCAAGGCCGCCGGTCAGCTCGGCATCCCGACCGTGTTGGAGAGATGCAACGCTCACACCAGATACTCCTACGAAGTCGTTAAGAAGGAGTGTGAACGCCTTGGTGTGATGTTGCCGCGAAATCACGAAAGTGCATACAACGAGAAAGTCCTCCGTTTGGAAGAAGAAGAATTCCGTTTGGCGGATCGGCTTTTGTGTCCCTCTGAGTTTGTGGTGAAGACGTACCTCGATCGCGGATTCTCTCGTGCGAGGCTCGCACGACACATTTATGGATTCGACGAGGAAGTTTATTATCCTGCCCCTACAAGTTCAATTGAGAATCGCGGACTGCGAATGCTTTTCGTCGGGGTCTGCGCCGTGAGAAAAGGTGTGCATTACGCACTTGAGGCATGGCTGCGCTCTGCTGCATCTCGAGCGGGAACATTTACCATAGCTGGCGACTTTTTGCCGGCTTATGCTGAAAAGCTCGCGCCTATGCTTGCTCACCCTAGCGTCCGAGCGCTAGGGCACCGCAATGATGTACCCGAGCTAATGCGAAACCATGACATTCTTGTGCTTCCTAGCTTAGAAGAGGGGTTCGGACTGGTTTGCACCGAGGCTATGGCAAGTGGCTGTGTTCCCCTCGTTTCCGATGCCTGTACAGATTTATGCCAACACACATATAACGCCTTGGTGCATCGTGTGGGAGACGTAGGTGCGCTTGCAGAACAGATAACATTCATTTATGAGAATCGCACGCTGCTGCAACAATTGCGGCAAAACGGTCTCCGAATGGCGAATCAGGTAACCTGGACCGCTGCCGGCGAGAGGTTGTTGGCTGTATATCGCGAGACTATTGCCATGTGTAAGCAAATGTTGCACGCTAAAACAGAGCTCGCAACAGTTTGAACCGAGTGGCGACAGGAAGTTTCGATTCAGAGCACACCAGACTCGCAGGCACTTCAGAAAGTGTTGGATCTTTATCAGACAACGATCAGATACACAAGGGATGGGGGCTAACGAAGCTATGTTGCGGACCTCTCACACAAATTGGAGCGAAGCACAATGAACTCAGAGCAGGTTTCTTACATCATCATCACTCCTGTGCGCGATGAGGAAAAGTTCATCCAAAATACTATTAGTTCCGTTTTAGGGCAGACTATTCTGCCCACGGAATGGGTGATCGTTGATGACGGATCGTCTGACCGAACTGGTCAAATCATCGAACAGTTCGCAGCGCTCTATCCGTGGATCACAGTTCTTCACCGAAATAATCGAGGATTTCGGAAACCTGGCGGAGGCGTGGCCGAGGCTTTCAATGAAGGTTTGGGGGTACTAAAGACATCGAAGTGGGACTTCATCATTAAGTTGGATGGAGACCTAACATTCGCTGCCGATTACTTCGAAAAGTGTTTTGATTGCTTCCGGCACGATCCATTGCTGGGCATAGGTGGGGGCACCATCTACCAGGTAGTCGAGGGTCACGAAGTAGACGAGGCAGTTCCCAGAACGCATGTTAGAGGTGCGACAAAAATCTACAAGCGGGACTGCTGGGGAGCAATTGGTGGCATTTCGCCTACGACCGGTTGGGATACGATTGATGAGGCTAAAGCGAATATGCTCGGTTGGCATACGCGCAGCTTCCCGGAGATCAAATTGTGTCAGTTGCGACCAACAGGGACAGCGGAAGGTCGGTGGAAAGATCAGGTGAAATGTGGTATAGCTCGCTACGTCGTGGGGTATCATCCCCTCTTTATGGCAATCAGCTGTTGTCTCCGTATTTTTCGGAAACCTTACCTGATCGGCTCAGCTGGTTTGCTGTACGGGTATGTGTCCGGTTATGTTCGTCACTTCCCCCAGGTCAATGACCGAGCGCTAATCGGGTACGTTCGGGGACAGCAAATGCGTCGATTGCTCGGTATGGAGACGATCTGGAAGTAACCTCAGACGTTATCGGTATCGACTAAAACCTAATTCCAGCCCAAGTCTAGGAACACTCTGATGTGCGGAATTTGCGGGAAATTCAATTTTAACAGGGACAATCGGGTTCCTCTTTCGCTGTTGAAAGACATGGCGGATGCGATAGCACATCGCGGTCCTGACGATGAGGGCTTTTACACTGCGGGACCTGTCGGGCTTGGATTCCGACGCCTCTCGATCATTGACCTCGCGGGCGGTCACCAACCTCTCTGTAACGAGAACGGAACGGTCTGGATCGTTTTCAACGGCGAGATCTACAACTACCAAGATCTTCACAGCGAACTTGTTTCGAAAGGGCACGTATTCAGGACCAAGTCTGATACCGAAGTGATCGTTCACCTTTACGAGGAATACGGCACCGATTGTCTCCACAAGATGCGGGGCATGTTCGCATTTGGGATTTGGGATGCAACGAACCAGACATTGTTTTTGGCACGTGACAGGGTTGGAATCAAACCTCTGTACTACTATGTCGGCGACGAATTCATTTCTTTCGGCTCAGAAATGAAGGCCATTTTGGCGGATCGAGCGGTCTGTCGTGAGATTGATCCTGAAGTCATCGACCTTTTTCTGACTTACTACTATGTCCCAGGCGATAAAACTTTGCTGCGTGGTGTTTACAAGCTGGAGCCTGGGTACTTTCTCACAGTTCGGAATGGAAAAGTCGAGAGGCAACAATACTGGGATCTCGATTTCTCACCTCAGGCTGATGGTCGCGCACCTGCAGACTATGGACGGGAATTAATCGAGCTACTAGAGGAATCCGTCGCGCTTCACACGATTAGTGATGTCCCAGTTGGCTTGCTTCTAAGCGGAGGTCTCGATTCTACGGCGATGCTCAGCCTTGCTTCGAGAAAGACCGACAAGCCAATCAGCACCTATACGGTAGGCTTTTCATCACCCGATGTCATAGATGAACGCCCGTACGCCCGCATCGCGTCCCGACAGTTCGGGTCCAGGCATTACGAAATCTCCATGTCATCCAACGAATTTGCTGACTTTGTGCCGAAATACGTGTGGCACATGGAGGAACCGATTGTGGAGCCACCGGCAGTCGCTCTGTTCTACGTTTCTAAACTGGCCAGTAAGTACGTGAAGGTCTTAATCTCAGGCGAAGGTGGTGATGAGGCGTTTGCCGGCTATGAGAACTTCCGCAACCTGTTTTGGTTTGAAAACTTAAAAAAGGTTATTGGGCCGCTGCGGATTCCAGCGGCAGGCGTTATTAGCGAACTCGGAAAGTTGTTCCGTTCTAGGGTTCTTTTGAAATACGGCCCGCTGCTGAAGTCCGAGTTCACCAACTACTATTTCAGCCGTACGTCCAACCCGTTTCAATATTTCAATCTCTGCACCGATGAATTGTATACAGCGCAAATGGCGGCAACGACTCGGAAGCAAGCCTCCATCGACGCTGTGCGCAAGCACCTCGACTGTGTGACGGATCTTGGCATTCTCGAGAAAATGCTCTACGTCGATACAAAGACCTGGCTGCCGGATGACCTGTTGGTCAAGGCGGACAAGATGACAATGGCCAACTCCATTGAACTCCGTGTTCCATTTCTCGATCATAAAGTTCTTGAGTTCGCAGCCGGCTTGCCAAGAAATCAGAAAATTCGAGGTTTGACGATGAAGTATCTGGCAAGGAAAGCACTGAAAGCGCACGTTCCCGAAGAGATACTCAAGCGACGCAAGGCTGGTTTCCCCGTGCCTTACGCCGGTTGGCTCAGAACCAATTTGCGCGACTATGTACGCGGACTCCTTCTCGATCCGGTGAGCAAGGCCCGCGGCTATTTTCAGCCGAAGACGGTCGAGAAGTTGATCCGGCAGCACGAGGCGGGGGGAAGTTTTTCTAAGGAAATATTTGCGCTAGTGGTTCTTGAGCTCTGGCATCGTACTTTTGCCGATGGCTTGCCCAAGTCTGAGCCACTGCCGTTCCCAGGCTCGCTGGCGGACTTCAAAAATGCGGCTCTTCTTTCACCGACTCAGACTACAAATGTTGGTGGATTGCCATAGAGATCGTGTCACCTCAAGGCGCCACAAAATCGCGAGTAACGCAAGGAAGCATGAGATTACACCATGGAGGCTGTGTAGTAAGCTCGATTGCACAGATTGCAAACCGGT
The DNA here is from genome assembly GCA_030039195.1 of Candidatus Sulfotelmatobacter sp. GTDB lineage: Bacteria > Acidobacteriota > Terriglobia > Terriglobales > Acidobacteriaceae > Sulfotelmatobacter. The sequence goes on along the minus strand of JASHQK010000724.1, from coordinate 547 downwards.
TTGCCCGCTTCAATCGGGGCTGTATGGGATCGGAAAATAATCCCCGATTCACTGCAGGTGGAGGAGTGCTAACGTCTCTGTGCTTTTTCGCTCAGCACGATATTCCTCGAAAGCAACCACAAATTTACCATCGAGCTCTGGAGCTCACAAATGGATGAATTACAATCTCCTCTTACAAGATGCTTTCTTGCGGTATTCCCAGAGCTTACTGAAAACGGCGTCTGCATTTCCAGCCCCGCATCTGTAGCGGGCTGGGACTAGGTCGCCCCCAATCCTAATTAAGGTAATCGAGGAAGAATTCGGACTTCACATCGATTTTGTGATTTGATGCAGTCGCTCTCCTACGACCTGATTGCCGTGTTCCTGAAGAATCAACTCGAGACGTACCGTTTAAACGGCAGCCGCTTGGAAGCACAGGCCGCAGTTCACTAAGAAGAACAGTTATAGCTTTTGGCATAGGTTTGGAGCTCGCTAGACAGTGAAGCATATTTTGACTATCGTTATCAGCCTGGGGTTATTCCTGGTTGATTGGGTGCTGCATTGGGCA
>JASHQK010000723.1 GCA_030039195.1 Candidatus Sulfotelmatobacter sp. | reverse complement strand
TCTCTATGGAACCACTTCGGCTGGCGGCGGCTACGGTGATGGAACGGTGTACCGCGTCATCGGCAAGAACGAGACCGTACTCTACCGCTTCGGGTCGAAGCTGCACGACGGCGCCGATCCTCAGGCCGGACTTGCCATCGATTCGGCAGGCAATCTCTACGGCACAACAAGTGCCGGAGGAATTTCGGGTCACGGCATGGTCTTCATGCTGGTTCGGGGAACGGGGGGCACGTTCACAGAAAAAATTCTCCACAATTTTGCCGGTGATCCCGACGGTTCGGCGCCAGTCGCGGGCGTTACTCTGGATGCCTCCGGCAATCTATACGGCACCACATCGGAGGGGGGCGCTCACGGTTACGGAACTGTCTTCGAATTGAAAAGAGCCAGTTCCTGGGCCGAGACGATCCTGCACAGTTTTGAAAATCTTGACGATGGCGCGACTCCTTATGTCGGCTTAATCGCTGGTCCATCCGGCAGTCTCTTGGGCGCCGCAACCGACGGTGGTGAGCAAGGCGGCGGCACAGTGTTCCAGCTCACTTCCGCTTCGGGCAAATGGAACTTCGCCGTATTGATGAGCCTTCCGGGCTGGGGAGTTTCCGGCAGCTTCCGCAATCTCATGTTCGACGGCGCAAACACCATTTACGCGACAACTCACTGCGATGGCGATCCCCGATCCGGCACCGTCTACAAGCTCTCGCTCGTCAACGGAAAGTGGGTTTATACGCTCCTCTACACGTTTACGGGCGGGGATGACGGAAAATTCGCCTTCAGCAATCTCGTGCTGAGCGGAGGCAAGCTTTACGGGACCACCAACGTCGGCGGAAGCCATGGGAAGGGCGTGATTTTCGAGGTCACCCCATAGCTAGGCCCATCAATTTCTCTTTTCGTCGATAGCACGATCTAGCCCAACATCCTTTTGGAGATGGCCAAAGTCTTCCTCAGGCAGCAAAGCACCGCACATCGCCTGGTTCCAAGGGAAGTGGGCTTGACCCCTTCCCGTCCAAACTCCAAAGTCGATTACGGTCATCCCGCCTTTGCTAATAGACTGGGAGTTAAATTAAAAATATAAATTCATATCGTAATTTAAATCAATATAATAAAGTTTATACTTGACAATATTAATATATAGGTTCACTATAGCTTCAGTATGAGCGCAGGGCAGCGTGGCAACTCGTCGGCTGCAAGAGATTGGCAGGAGTTAACTCGGCTAACCCAAGGCCTGCCGATTGCCGTCGAGCGGGTTCGGCTGAGAGACAAAGACATTGCCATCGAAGGCAATTTCGAGCTGCCGCAACTGGCTCGGCTCGACCTGGAGGACCAGATTTTTGTCGTTGCCTTCGTCCGCTCGCACGGGTCGATTAAAGAGATGGAGCGCGTGTTTGGGGTGAGTTACCCGACGGTCAAGTCGCGCCTGTCCCGCATTGCCGACAGCTTGGATTTTGTGGAGACGAACCCCACCCCATCGCGGGCGGAAATTCTCGAGCGGCTGCAGCAGGGGGAGATCAGCGCAGAAGAGGCGATCCGAGGATTGGAGGCACTGAAATGATTCCGTTTGTCGCGGTGGTGAGCCTGCGCAACCAGGAGAGTCGCACGTTTCGGCTGTGGATTCCGTTGTTCCTCGTTTGGATGCTGCTTCTGCCGGTGGCAATCCTGCTCTCGCCGCTGATTTTCATCGCGTGCCTGTTGTGCCGGGTGAATCCATTTCGGGCCTTCGGAATGATGTGGCAGATCCTGAGCACACTGACGGATACAAAACTTGAGCTCGAACATCACGCCGCCGGAATGTCGTTTCACATACTTTAAGGAATTTGTTTTATTAGGAGTCACACTATGAACGAACATCGCCGCCAAATTCTACAGATGTTGTCGGAAGGAAAAATCAGTGCGGATGAAGCGGAGCGTCTCATCGCGGCGCTCGAGGAACCGCCCGCAAGGACGTCCGAACCGGGAGCAGCGATCGGAACGAAGACTCCGCCTAAGTTTCTTCGCGTACAGGTGGACTCAGAAGACAACGGCCACGAGGGCCCGACGAAAGTCAACGTTCGCGTGCCGATGCAGTTGCTCCGCGCCGGAGTGAAGCTGGCGTATCTTATTCCTTCGGCCGCGCTGCAAAAGGCCAACCTGGCGATGCACGAAAAGGGTATTCCCGTGGACCTGACGCAGATCAAGCCGGAAAACATTGAGGAACTGGTGGAGCAACTGAGCGACTTGAGCGTCGACGTCGACCAGAAAGACAACAGCAATAAAGTAAAAGTTCGCGTATTCTGCGAGTAAACTGCGGTCCGTCGTAAGCCGCCGCGATGATATCTTGCATCCCGCGTGCCTTTCCCGCATCTGAAGTACGGCGCTGTGAATTTCTTCGCCTCAAACAAATTGAGGTGCGGTGACTAACCGGTAATGATCTGTTGCGTCCAACCGATGATGACATCCGGCCCATTGTCGCGATCCGAGGAGCCGTGCCGGTGAAGGCACACTGTCTGCCGTTCTCGCAAATTCCACATACTACGCGCCTTTTCGCGGATTTCCTCGCATACGCTCCGGAAGTTCGATCCTTTTATCCCCGGCCGCCGCATTTCCGACATTGGGTGCGGGAAGAGTCGAATAAGATCGATTACCAGTCCGCACGGCGAGCTCGCGTCTGCGAGCTTCTGGCACGTCAGAATCGGGCCTGGGGCGCTTCCGAGAAAACGCTGGCCAATATTGACCGCTTGCGTAACGGCGCTGGCGCCGTGGTCACGGGACAGCAAGTGGGGCTGTTCGGCGGTCCGATGTTTGCGATTTACAAAGCTTTGACCGCCGTGAAACTTGCCGAGGAAGCCACCACAGCCGGCTTCGATGCGGTGCCGATTTTCTGGCTGGCAACTTACGACCACGATCTCGCGGAAGTGAATCACGTTTCTTTGCCGGCTGCCGACGGCGCACTCCAAACACTAACCACCCCAAGCCATTCGATTGCGGGCGCGCCGGTCAGCGCGGTGCGCTTAGGGGAAGAGATTGAGCCGGTTCTGGCGCAGGCCGCGGCTTTGCTGGGCGAGACGGAAGTAACCGCGGTTCTTCGGGATTGCTATCGCGTCGGAGAAACGCTGGGCACGGCTTTCGCTCGGCTCTACGCCAAGCTCTTTGCCGACTGGGGCGTCATCGTGCTCGATGCCTCCGATGGCGAGTTGCATCGCATAGCTGCGCCAATCTATCGTGGCGCGGCAGAGCGCGCCGGGCAACTGGCAGCCGCTCTCGTATCTCGCGGTGAGGCTCTCGAGGCGGCCGGCTACCACCAGCAGGTGAAGGTGACGACGTCTTCGACGTTGCTTTTTGTTCTTCGCAACGGCGTGCGCACCCCAGTTCAGTTGCGCTTTGTGGGTGGGGAAGCGAGATTTGTAATCGGCAGCGATGGCGACGTGGAAACGATCTCCCTCGCCGATTTACTGGCGTTGATCGATGTCAGCCCCGAGCAATTCAGTCCCAATGTGCTGTTGCGCCCCGTGGTCGAGGATTTTCTCTTGCCCACGCTCGCCTATACCGGCGGCGCAGCCGAGGCAGCTTATTTCGCGCAGGCGGGCGTGGTCTACGAAAAATTGCTGAACCGGGTGACTCCGATTGTGCCACGTTTTTCGGCCACGATCGTTGAACCGAAGGTGCAGCGGCTGCTGGAACGCTATAGCCTGACCGTTCTCGATGTATTCAGCGGCCGGGAAGCTTTGCGCCAGAAACTTGCAGCCAGCAGCCTGCCGGAAGATCTTCAGGCCGCTTTTGATGCGGCGAGGAAATCGGCAGACGCTCATCTGGCGACGATCAAAGAAAAACTCGTAAAGCTGGATCGCACGCTCGTGGATGCGGGAGAGACTGCGGCCTCAAAAATCCAATACCAGATCGAACGTCTTCAGGCGCAGGCCGCGCGCGCGGAACTGCAGAAACAAGAAGTGGTCAGCCGCCACGCCGAGACGCTCAGCCAGTCGCTCTATCCCGATAAGGGTCTGCAGGAGCGGGGCATCGCGGGGATCTACTTTGTGGCGCGGTACGGCCGCGAACTTCTGCATCAACTCTACGACTCGTTGCAGACCGACTGCCACGATCACCAGATCGTGGAGCTGTGACGACCTCAAGACGGTTCTTGGACTCTCCACATGGCCAGAGGGACGTCGCCCCGCATCTTGGCTAGCTCTGCAGCCAGTGCTCCAACTCGGCCAGAGATTCTACTCGCGGAAGATCCCGGTCGCGGTAAGCTCCGGCCACGTCGAAGAGCACGGCCTGCATGCCCGCTTTGGTCGCTCCGAGATAATCGACCGAATACACATCGCCCACATACAAGCTCTCCGCCGGATCAGCCTTCATCTCCCGCAACGCAGCTTCGAAAATTGCGCGATGCGGCTTCTCATGGCCAACGAGGCCTGAATCCGTGATGTTGGCGAAGCAGTCACAAATGCCACAGCGGCGGAGTACGGCGTCGATGTGGCCGTCGGCGTTGGAGATTACAGCGGTCGCGTAGTTCTTTTGGATACGATCCAGGGCTTCGCGCGTGCCGGGCAAGATTTGATCCCAATTCGCGGAGTTTTGCGTGTTCGCGACCAGCACCCGCCGAGCTTCCTCGTCGAACCCGCCGAGCTCTTCGAGAAGATACGTGTGAAAGGTCCACCAGAAGCCGTGGTC
>JASHQK010000722.1 GCA_030039195.1 Candidatus Sulfotelmatobacter sp. | reverse complement strand
AGCGGCCCGACGACCATGCGCAGGTAATCAGGATTCGCGCGCACATCGCTGTCGCTGATCACAACGATTTCATGCCGCGCTTCCCTCACCAGACGATCCAGCTTGTTCACCTTGTCGTTGGTTCCGCTGCTGGTTTCCTGAAAAATGATTCGAATCTGCCGCTGAGGAAAATCGCGAGAGAGTTTTTCGAGAACCGGCACGGCGGGATCTCCGGGAGTCGCGCAAAACAGCAGTTCGTAATCCGGATAATCCTGGCGACAGAAGCTGGCAAAGTTCTCATAGGCGTCGGGATCGAGGCCGCGCACCGGCTTCAGATTGCTCACCGGCGGAGTGAATGGAGTCTGGGACGAAGGCGGCAAAGGCTCATGGAAGAAGCGCCACGAGCTGTAGATAACGATCAAGTAGTAGATGAAAGGAATGACAGCGATCGCAAGAATGACGTCGGCAACAAACTTCATCGAATACCCTTCTGGAGAAAATCGACCCTCTCGTGACCAGCTTTCATTCGCGGGGCCCCAAAGTCCAGAGCCGAAGCCAGAGAACGATCAATGCCATTGAGCTTGGTTGTGAAGGGTATAGTGAAAAATAGCATTTCGGCGAGAAAAAATTCAATGCAGGGGTGGGATCCCGGCTCAAGCAACGGCGTTCGACGCTCGCTTCGCAAGCGGAGCGGACCCTTCGACTCCGCTCAGGGCAGGCTCTCGCGTCTGCCCCTACACGGCTCGCATGAGCGCGATACAATCACATCAGCTTCTCACTGCAAACTATGCCTGATCCGCTTTATCTCAGTTTGTGGTTTACCGATTTCTCAGGCCCGGCGATGCTGCCGCACGCGCTGGCGGTGCTCGCGCAGTTCCCCTTTTCGTCGCAGCGCCCGGGGATTGCGTACCTTGCCGTACAACCCGTCTCGTGGAATGAACCCACGGTGCTCGAGCGCCGATTTTCTCCTGGTATCGCGCCCGAAGAAGCAATGACTCTTGCCGCGGACCTCATTCATGACGATTATGCCTATGTGCTCGACACGTATTGGGATCTGTGGATGCCCGACGAAAGCGGCCGCCAGTGGCAGCGCGCGCCGAGCCTGGTGAAATTCATCTTGCAAGGCGACGAGTTCGATGACGGCGCGCAGGAGCAGACCGGGCACATTCAAGTCGACTTCGGTCTGGACTCGCCGTTTCTTCAGGAGAACGTAGAACTCACGGACGAAGCGCAGATGAAAGTACGAGAAAACGTCGCGAAGCTGGTCGAGTTCACAATGAAGGCGGAAAAGAACACGCGCGCTACCGGACGGCTGTTGTGGTCGGAATCGGAAGAAAACCTGGCACAGAAGCTGATCGCGCGATTGCAGAAAGTGCAGTGACATCTTCTGTGCTTCTGATTGTCTTCCTGAGCCGCGGTCTTTGCGGCGAAGGACTTCTGTACTCGCCGGCGCAATGCATAGGTCGCTTCGACAAGCTCAGGGCAGGCTCTTCGGTCCGCAAAGGACGCGGACCTCAGGATGACTGTACTTGCTAGCCCTTTTTCGCATGGCTGGTTTTCACTCCGGCGCTGGGCGGAACCTCGGATTCCAGCGTGCCGAGCGAGAGATCGCTCGACCAGCAATCGGCCGTAAGTTTCCATTCGCCGTTCGCCTGCCGCGAGCAGACCCAAAGATATTTGCCCCGTTCTTCGCGCCGTTTGCCGGTAGCGCTGGGAACCAGCGCCTTGCATTTTCCGGCTTCGTAGGCGAGATCGCCACCGATTTCCACGCGCAAAGGTTCCAGTTCCACTTCTCCCAATCCCGCGTCCAGCGCGCCAAAGAAAAATTCGCGCACCGCTGCCGCGCCCCGCACTGGAGGATAATTCGAGCGCAGCACGAGCGGATCGGCCACGTAAAGATCGAGCAGATCATCGAGATGCTTGGTGTTGCAGGCCAGGACCCACTCCTGCGTAACCCGACGAACCGCCGCCTCGGCGCGGCTCAATTCTCCGCGCAAGGCAGCACTGGGCCGAAACTTGTCTTCGCGAGCGGCGTCGCCTCGACCCGAATCGCGTCCAGCGCCGTTCTCATGCCCCGCAGGGAAGTAATGATGATGATAGTGATGGTGGTAGTGATGCGTTTCGAGCACGTTCGCGCGATTGGCCGCGGGTGCAGGGGACGCGCCCGGATGCGGCTCTCTTACGAAAGGATTCCCCGGAAACTGAAGGGTGTGCGGTTCGGGTTCGTGGCCGGGAAAACGTTCGGCTTCGGGCTCGGCCGCCGGGCGGGTGGCCATGCCGCACATCCCGCAAAATTTGTTGCCCGCTCGATTGCGGTATCCGCACGTGGGGCAGATTTCGGTATTCGAGTCGGTGGTGAGTTCCTGAGCAACGGCATCGGCGGCCTCCTCGGCATCCGATTCCGTAGCCAGGCGCTGCGCAGCTTCCAGCGCCGCCGCAATTGCCTCCGGATTTGGCTTGGTGCGGCGCAACTCCGGCTCCAACTTGCGGTAAAGTTCTTCCATCTTCGCGAGATTCGGCCGGCGCTGGACGCCCGTGGCGCGCGAATTCTGCGATTCCGCAGAAAGGCCGACATCTCGGGTTGGATTATTGTCCTCGTTCACAGGTCACTCCAACTTCTGGAGCCATTCTAGCAGCAGCGCAGCTGGCGTCATCGGACTGAGAACCGGATCTTCCCCTCGATCTCGGTGGGCTCGCCATTGCAAGTCGCGGGACGGTAGCGCCAGGTGCGGACGGTATCGAGCACGCGCCGGTCGCCCCTCATTCCCGCGCTCTCCAGAATCAGCGGGCTATGAACGCGTCCGTCGGTACCGATGATGAAACTCACTTCGACTCTTTCAGCACGTCCTGCGGGAATGAAGAGCGGGTCGGGAGTGGCCAGTGCTTCCGGTGGTTCCACCTGCTCGCAGGCTTGCTCGGCGATGTGCGGGATATCGACGAACTGCGAGGCGCGGATCAGGGAGCGCGAAAGCTGCAACTCGCGTTGTTCCATCACTCGAGCCATACCGATGGTCGAAATCTGCGTGGGCGAAACTGGATTCGGCGCATTTGTGCTCGCCATCAGCCCGGGGGCAATGAGAACCAGAATTGAGGCTACGATCCGACAGCGGTCCCAGATAGATTTGCCTGTAATCGCGCCCATGAGAATCGACTTCCCTTCATCATGGCGCAAGTCGCGTACCAGAACAGTCGGGTCTTACCCATTCTCACGCAATGTCTTACGAGCATAATTTGATCCACAAGATGGAGGAGTGTGAAAGCAGTTTCACATGAATGCTGCAAACACCCCTGAGAGACACATCGCTAAGAGGCAGTGCCCTGCCGCAGGGTGATCAGCGTGATTTCCGGAGGACAATTGAAGCGAATCGGCACACTGACGGTGCCAAGACCACGGTTCGTGTACAGAGTCAGAGGACCGACTTTGTACAATCCGGCGATGTACTTCCTTGCCAATGGAGGTTCGTAGAACGGCGGCAGAAACGGCAGGCGCACCTGACCGCCATGCGAGTGTCCGGAAATCTGCAGGTCGACCGGATGCTGCGACACGTAGTCGGCATAATCGGGTTCATGGGCGAGGAGAACCGTGGCGTCGTCCCTGGGCACATTGGCCAACGCAGCATCCAGGTCGGAATCCCCGTTCATTACATCATTGACCCCGCTCAACCAGAAACGCCCGCCCGCGCGCTCGATCGCTGTGGACTGATTGGAAAGAACCTGAATTCCGGTCGCGCGCAAAATGCTGGTGATCAAGTCCGGATCAGTAACCGCGTCGTGGTTCCCCATCACGCCCCACAGGCCGTGCCGAGCCTTCATTTGTCGCAACAAGAGCGAACAAGGCTCGGCCGCGAGAGCCGCCGCTCGGCGAGTTTTGCCCATCGTCGGTTCCGTAACGAAGTCACCGGTCAGAGCGATGAGATCCGGTTGCAGCGCATTCATCACCGGGATGGCGGCGCGCAGCGGATGCACGGAAAAGATCGGATCGTAGTGGAAGTCGCTGAGAACGGCGATTTTGTAGTTGTCGAGCGCGGCGGGCCAGCGCGGCAGTCGAATGTCCCGCCGCACCAACTGCGGCCGGTTTGGCTCCAACAGGATCGAATCTCCGATCAGGGCTGCCGCGCCGGCTGCGGCAGTGAGTTGGAAGAAGCGCCGGCGCGTGACGGTTCGCTGTGTGGTGGTTCGTTCTTCTGTGATGACGGGAGCCAAATTCGACGTCAGACCTTAGCGCATGCTGTGGTGTGAACCCGCTGTTCCAGCATATCGCGAACTGGCGAGTTCGCGATATACCGGGAGTAACGGAGTTTTCAGAAGGTGAACTGTGCAGTCAAATCGATGCGGCGATTCGCCGTGTTTCCCGGCGAATATGGAAATCCCGTGATGTTGTTGGAAACGTTGAACAATCGGGACCCGAGCGTACCTTCGGGATTGGTTACGTTCACGTTATTGAATGCGTTGCGGAAGCTGACTCCGAACGTGAGGTTGTAGCGCTGTTCGGAATTCGACGACATGATCATAGGACCGCCCCCGCCGAACAACGGACCGCCGCGATGGCCGCCACCACGGCCGCCACCTCCACCCGGGCCGTTTCCGCTTCCTGTCGGCCCTCCCTTGGTGCTCGGTCCGAAGCCGAAGGTCTTGGTCAGACGGAGATTCATGACAAAGTGGCCAGGACCGGTTTCGGAGTTAATCGGCAGGAGAGTGCCCGTAGCTGCGGTAGCATCGAACGTCCCCAGCGGGGTGCAGTAGATCGATCCCGTGACGGTGACGGGCGAGCAAGTCCCGGTCGAAACCAGGCTCGGACGATCGTTGTATTGCGAGTCGCCGTTGAGATCGTAAGGCGAGTTGATGTTGAAGGGCGTGCCAGAGGCGACCACCATAAACGGACTGAAGCGAATCAGATAGGGCAGCCCGACGCTGCCGCCAAGAAATAGTCTGTGCCGGATATCAAACGAAGCTCGGCCCCAATCCTGGCTGATGTTGTAGGAATTCGAGGGGAAGCTGGAAACGCCAGAAGTATCGCCATTGGCATAGTTCAGCGTGTAATAAGTAAACAACTGCAACACCGAACGGAACCGGATGTTGGAATTGACGATCAGCTGGTTCTGCTTGAAATTCGCTTCCGAGACATAGCGATATATATTCCCCGTCACCGGTGCGCAAGGTGGCAGGTTAGTCGGCACCAAGATACTCGGATTCGCGCACGGCGTCCCAGGATACGGAGCGCCCGCGTTGATCGTGAGGAACTGATCGAAGCCGCGCGAATTCAGGTAGGTGACGGCCACAGTCGCGGATTTCGTCACCTGCTTTTCCACGCTGATCGCGCTTTGCAGCGTCCCCGGCGCGTGCAACCTGGGGTTGACCTGATAGACCGTAGACAGCGTAGAACTCGGGGTTCCACAACTCGAAATCGGACCGGTGATCGGCTGATCGGGCCCCGGATAACACGTCGGATTGGTGAACACGTATGCGGTTTGTGTAATGCCGTTCAGGCGAGTTGCCTGCAGGATCTGGTCGAGCTGGAAGCGGTCGTAGAAAATGCCAGACCCACCCCGAATGACAACTTTCGGAGGACCGCTTCTGCCGCCTACGCCCCAGGCGAAGCCAAAGCGCGGAGCCCAGTCGGCGTGATCGTGGATGTAATTCTGCGTCTCGAAACGAAGTCCGAAACTCAGAGTCAGATTCGGCAGAGCGCGCCAGTCGTCCTGAAAGTACGGTTCCGCATCGTAGTAGTTCACCGAGGCATTCGGAGAACCAGTCGTGATGGCCAACTGAGTGGGCGTGCCGGCCGTGTAGTCCTCATATGTCGGGAAGGTAAATTCACCGTTGAAACCCGAAGTCGAGAAATCGCTGTCCTGCGTGCCGCGGAAGCGGGCGCCGAACTTCATAGTGTGATTGCCATGAATCAGCGAAGTGTAATTCTGCAGTTCGTAACTGTTCTGCAGATCGTTGAGAGTTCCCTCGCTGTTGCCGCCGCTATAAAAGTTGCCTAATACGCTCAGCGCCGGGTTCGTATCCACGGGATTCTGGCCGTTGCCGTCGCGGTTGTATTGAAAGCGCGTCTCGTTGACGATCTTGGT
>JASHQK010000721.1 GCA_030039195.1 Candidatus Sulfotelmatobacter sp. | reverse complement strand
TGGGTGTAAGGCGCCTGCTGCGCAACCCAACTGGGCGACGATAGCAGCGTCCCTGCCATTACAAACGCTGCCGCTGTCATGGTATTCACAGTCAAGACATTTTTGCCCATAAGAAATCAACCTTCTCAGTGAACACCTGGAGCGTTCGCCGGTCTACGTAGGCGAGGATCGGAATTTGCAGTGATTATGACAGGATTCATCTTCAGGGCATACGCGGGATGCCCCTCTGGGTCGTACTCACCGTCGATGCGGGCCGCCCCGAGAACGGTTATCTTTATGCGAAGAACTGTCCCGTCATCCAAAGTTACCTCCGTCCAGCGCTCGGTCGACTCCCGCACTGGTACGTCCCAGGCGTCGCGGGGTGGGCTGGTCGGCAGAGGGAAATTGACTTTAATACGACGTTCAGCCATGATCGCCTTCCTTGAATCACTTATCGGCCGTTTGTTGGTTTGACCTTAGCCCAACGTGCCAGTACGGCGTTCCTTGCGCTTTCGCTACGCTCTTGGGCGGTCATACTTGCAGCGCGGGCGGGGCCGCCTTTGCGGCCACCCTTGCGGCCTAGCGCAACAGCATAAGGGTTTTTGCGTTTCCTTGCCACGATATAATAGTATACGTGAGCGGTCACGAATGTCAAGCGAATTATCTGTTCGACTTATACGTGAGCGGTTACGTAGGCCCGTATTGAACGTGTGGCTCACCCTTTGGGCGCGTGGCCCGCTCAAGCCCGATTTTGGCGGCGGGTGGCCCGGCCTTTGGGCCCCTTGAGAGAGCCTATCTGTGGGGTACCCCATCCTTTCGCGTTCTGTGCGAAAGGGTGGGCGGCAGGGGCGTGAACTTTCGAAACTGCCTCGCTGCGCAAGGGGCGCTACAGAGGGGCGTAACAAACGCGCGTTTGTGCTCGCCTTTTTTACAACTCGACGCTGCGTATGGCCCACGCGAGATCCCTCGCCCCGCCGGTGAAAGCGCGGGGCTTCGGGATGACGCAATCACATTTCGAGCGCCCCGGCTGTCCCTACACACTCGCCTTGCTCGCGGGACGGAGGAATGCCTCCGTCCCTACACAGAGACGGGCGGGTCGGACGTGGCCGATTTTCCCGCCCTTCGGCAACTGCGTGGAGGGCGGGGCACCGGTGGTTGTGGTGTCGGCAGGCAAAATCCCCACACAACGAAAACCGAGTTGTGTGGGGCACCCACGTCATTGATCCCGGCGCGTCCGGGTTCGCCGTATGGTGCGCTGTCGTTGAAAGCAGATTCCTCCTGGCTCGCTGCGCTCGCGCGTCGGAATGACAACGAAACGCCGGACAGCCGAGGGCGGCTGTCCCTACACGGTTCGCTCAGGGCAAGCTCAAGAACTGAGGCCATGCCCTACTGCGTTCCGAAATTCCCACGTCTCGCAAAGGCGGCGAGACATGGGCCACCCCACATTCCGTTTTTTACAAAGCAGATTCGTTCTTCCGCAGCCTGCCACGGGGATTCCTGACGGCACTCATCTCAGCGGAAAACTTCGGTTACGTTACGGTCGTGCCACCACAGTCTAGCCATTCTCAAAACAGCCCTCGCATTGGAGAATGGAACCAGCTATGGAACCCGAGTCCACCAAGAGCGAGGACACGTTAAGATTCGAGAAGCTGATGCTCGTCATCCTGGCTCTCTGTCTGGTTGCGCTGGTGGGCATGCAAGTCTTCCGATTTTTCTAGCACGAATCGCGATCATCCCAGGCTTCGTCCAACGCAGCGACCTGTTCCTGTCCTCATGGCGTATGTTGGCGCTTGCATTGAATCTCTCTGAAGAATACTAATTAGCTCGAATTTCCAGCGAACAACTCTGCAATCCCGACCTGTCCTCCCCCAGGGTCGCGGTTCGGCCTTGTGCTCTTCGTCAATCCCTAGCCCAACCCCTTCAACTGTGCAGTACGAAAAGGAGCACACCATGTTTGCACGCATTGTCGAGAGCATCCCCAAAATCGAAATGTTAGAGAAGAAGGACGAGATTGTGCGCGTCCTCAAGAACCAAGTTTTGCCCTTGATGAGAAAGCAGCCGGGCTTCCTCGAGTTCCTTCCCTTTACGCCGGAGATCAAGAACGAGAGATTCATCAGTGTCACTCTGTGGGCGGAGAAGAAGGACGCGGAGCGGTATGAGCGGGAGTTGTTCCCGGAGGTCCAGGCGATTATGAAGCCGTATCTGGCGGTTCCGATGACCGTCAGAAACTACACGGTTGAGACCACTCTGTGCGAGCACTTCGAAAAGGCGCTGGCTGCCTGATTCGAACGTAGTCTGCCAGCTCGCAAAGCTGGAGCGGACCGGGGCCGCTCCAGCTTTTCATTTATAGGGCAGTCCGATGTGACACCTGCGTGCACCCTTCGCCAAACGCGGGGCGAAAGGTGGGGGAATCCAGGTCCACTCAGATTCGCTTGGACCGGGAACTTGAATGGAGACACCCGTTGGTGCCTTCGTCTTCCATTAGCAACGGAAGGCCTATTACGCTCGTTACCTTTGCCGCGCAATTTCCCAGAGCTAGCATTCCCTCAGAGTACGCTGGGCTGTTAGGGATGCCGCCGAATAGGAGCAGAATCAGGCGGGGAAGGCTCTGGCCAGCCAGAGTCTCCTGCGAGAATCCTTCGCTCGACCAGAAACAGCCCCTTCTGTTCACTGCAAGTCTGGACTAACCGCCTGCTCTGCTTTCGTTCGCTTGGCATTTCCCAAAACTGCACCATTAGCCAGCCGAGATTTGATTTGCTCCGCGGGCGAATTCTTAGTACCTTGCTGGCGAAAGCCTGAGGTGCAAGTTGCCGATCTCCGCCGTCGACTCGATCACGCCCGCTATCGAACACACCAAGCAACAACTATTCAAGAGCTTCCGCATCGGCCAATGGACGCGGCTGGCCTTCGTCGGCCTGCTAGCCGGAGAGCTGGGCGGGAACGGATGCAATCGTTCGAATTTTCAGGCCCATCCCCGTGCCAGTGACTTGCCGCATTTTCCTGGCTTGGCAGGAATCGACCCGGCGCTGATCGCTGCCGCGGTCTCAGGGATCGTAGCCGCACTCGCGATCGGACTAATCCTGATGTATATCAGCAGCGTGATGCGTTTCGTTCTGTTCGACAGCGTGGTAGCGAGAGAGTGCCGCATACGCTGGTACTGGAATCGCAGCCTGGGGCCGGGCTGGCGCTACTTCACGTTCAAGTTGCTCTACGCGGTTCTTTCGTTGGCGGGCATCGGGCTGGTGGTGGGCATTCCGGCGGCGTTCGCTTTTTCGGCGGGATGGTTCCGCGCACCGCGCGAGCACGCGCTCCCGCTGATCTTCGGCGGAGTCACGCTGTTCTGCGCGTTGATCGTCTTCCTGATTGTGACGGCGGTGATTTTTCTGCTGATCAAAGATTTTGTCATTCCACAAATGGCGCTGGAAAATCTCACCGTGATGGAAGGCTGGCGGCATTTGTGGCAGATGATGTCGATGGAGAAGGGGTCGTACCTGGCGTACGTGGTGATGAAGATCGTGCTCGCGATCGTGGTGGGAATTCTGATGGCGGTTGCGACGCTGATCCTGGGATTGCTGATTGCGATCCCGAGCGCTGGGCTGGGCATTCTGGCGGTAATTACGGGAAAGTCGGCGGGACTGACCTGGAATGTGCACACCATCGCGTTGGCGGTGGTCATCGGGTGCGCATTGCTGGCCGTGTTCTTGTATCTGGTGGCATTGATCTATGTGCCGGCGATCGTGTTCTTCCCGGCGTATTCCATTCATTTCTTTGCCGGGCGCTATGCGCCGCTGCGAGTGGCGCTGTATCCGGCGCCGCCGGGAGGGGGGACGACGTAGGGGTCATCAGTCAGGCGGCCTCCGGGCTGGTGCAGTCGCTGAAATGGTAGAACCGGCGCCTGAAGGCGAACTGATGTGGACATTCCTACGGCACGCATGAATGCGTGCCCCGATACGAAGCGTGTTCCTGCCGGAAGTGGATTGTTCCCACTTCTGGCTGAACCGGCCAGAAGTGCACCCGGCTGTTACGAGATGCGTGGCGTCCGCTGATGCGGACTCGGTTGATTCCACTTCGGGTTTCCCGGCACTGCCGTGCCGGGCTTTCATCTCCCGCCGCTCCGCGGCTGGTGCGTGATTTGTCCCACCATGCATGCTGAGCGGGGAGTTTCGTAGCAGCCTCATAATGCGTGCCCCGACACGAAGCGTATCTGCGGGGAGTAGATTGTTCCACTTCCGGCGAAACCGGCCGGAGGTGGGGCAACCCATTCCGGGGTTCCCTGTTCACACACGAGAACATCGCGGACCCGAAAAACATCCCCCCATTTTGGCAAAGCCGGCCAGAAGTGGGGCACCGGACGACTGCGGCATCCCCGTACCCAACCTGCTGCATCGTACGCTACCATCGGAGTGAGTCGAATCTAGACCGACCCTGATCCGGAACGAACTTACCTACAGCGATCGGTGTCCATAACCCTGAACGGATTCAAGGAGCACGGCTGGAATGTCTCTCACTCGAATGGCCGCGCGCGGGTGGTACAGGCGAGT